>NZ_JACAOM010000071.1:0-15935 GCF_013386245.1 Pseudomonas sp. 21615526
TGATAAACAAACTGTGGCGAGGGACCTTGCTCCCGCGGGAGTGCGCAGCGCTCCCGGCTTTTTGGGGGCCGCTGCGCGACCCAGCGGGAGCAAGCTCCCTCGCCACAATGAGGGGGGCGTACTTTTGCCGTTGCGATGAGTAAGGTTAGGCCCGGGGTGGTCGCGGAATCCTCACGCAGAGTTAAACAATTCGTGATAACTACACTGTTGCAAAAGCCGCACAATGCGCGAATCAAGAAGACAGGTTTTTATCAATGGATCAGCCCAAACGTGTCCTGGTGGTCGAGGACGATGCCCATATTGCCGATTTGATCTGCCTGCACCTGCGGGACGAGCAGTTCGAGGTGGTTCACAGTGCCGATGGTGACGAAGGCCTGCGCCTGCTGGAGCAAGGCGGCTGGGATGCGTTGATCCTTGACCTGATGCTGCCCGGCGTCGACGGCCTGGAGATCTGCCGGCGGGCCCGGGCGATGACGCGCTACACGCCGATCATTATCACCAGTGCCCGCTCCAGCGAGTTGCATCGCATCCTCGGCCTGGAACTGGGGGCGGATGACTACCTGGCCAAGCCGTTTTCCATGCCGGAGCTGGTGGCGCGGGTCAAGGCGCTGCTGCGCCGGGTCGACGCCATGGCGCGCAACTTGAAGATGGACGCCGGCAGCCTCGACCTCGGCCAGTTGTTCATCAACCCGCTGACCCGTGACGCCACCCTGCAAGGCCAGCGGCTGGACCTCACGCCCCGGGAATTCGACCTGCTGTACTTTTTCGCCCGCCAACCGGGCAAGGTATTCTCGCGCATGGACCTGCTCAACGCCGTGTGGGGCTACAGCCACGAAGGTTACGAACACACCGTCAATACCCATATCAACCGCCTGCGGGCCAAGGTCGAGGCCGATCCGGCCAACCCGGCGCGCATCCTCACGGTGTGGGGCCGTGGCTACAAGTTTGCCGAGCAATCGGCATGAGGCTGACCCTTACCCAGCGCCTGTCCCTGGTGTTCGCGCTGTTGCTGCTGATTTGCAGCGGCACGTCGGCCTGGCTGCAAGTGCGCTCCAACCACATGCATGAACTGGAAGTGGTGCAAGGCCTGTCCCGCGACCTCGCCGCGCACATCGCCCGGGATACGCAGTTGATGGACGCCGACGGTCTCAAGCCGGACGCGGTGCGCAACCTGTTCAGCCAGTTGATGCTGGTAAACCCGAGTGTCGAGGTGTACCTGCTGGACATTAACGGGCGCGTGGTCGGCAACGCTGCGCCCAGCGGCCACCTGCGCCGCGACCAGGTCAACCTGGAACCGGTGCGCCGTTTCCTCAGCGGCGCGATGCTGCCGATCCTCGGCGACGATCCGCGCAGCGTCGACGGCCTCAAGGTGTTCAGCGCCGCGCCACTGCGGGTCAACGGCCAGCAGGCCGGCTACCTGTATGTGGTGCTGCTGGGCGAAGCCCATGATGTGTTCGACGCCCGGGATGCCACCGGCATGGCACTGAACATTGCCCTGTGGTCCATCGCCCTGGTGGCATTGTTGTGCTTGCTCGCGGGTTTGACCGCGTTCGCCTGGATCACCCGGCCCTTGCGGCAACTGACCGAGAAGGTCGGCCAGTTCGACATCAACGGCGCACCGAAAGTCCCGCAGGCCGTGGCGCCCGAGGTTGCCAGCCAGGATGAAATCGCCGTGCTCGACCACGCCTTCGTGCAGATGGAGAACCGCCTGGGTGAACAGTGGCGCGCTATCACCCATCAAGAGCAGGAGCGCCGGGAGATGGTCGCGAATATTTCCCATGACCTGCGCACACCGCTGGCCTCCTTGCATGGCTACCTGGAAACCCTGTCCCTGAAAGACGCCAGCCTGACCCCGCAGGAACGCCGGCGTTACCTGGGCATCGCCCTCGACCAGAGCCGCAAGGTCGGCGGGCTGGCCCAGTCGCTGCTGGAACTGGTACGCCTGGAACACGGGTTTGTGCAGCCGGTCATCGAAGGCTTTTCAATACCCGACCTGGTGCAGGACATTTTCCAGAAGTTCGAACTGACCGCGGAAGCCCGGGCGATCACCCTCACCGCCAGCCTGCCGCCGGTGGTGCCAACCGTATTGGCCGACCTGGGCCTGATCGAACGGGTACTCACCAACCTGCTGGATAACGCCCTGCGCCATACCCCGCCCAATGGCGAAGTTGAAGTGACCCTGGCCCCCAAGTCCGGTTTTGTTGAAGTCACGGTGAGCGACAGCGGCCCCGGGATTTCGGCGGATCTGCGCGAAGGTCTGTTCCTGCGCGCCTTCACCATTGGCGGGGCTCGACGCGATGGCGGCCTGGGCTTGCGCATCGTGCACCGGATCCTGCAACTGCACGGTCAGGAAATCCGCCTGATCGATGTGCCAGGACGCGGCGCGACGTTCACGTTCGCCTTAGAAACCCGAGCAGCAGTTCGTTGACCTTGGGCCCCTGCTCGTTCTGAATCCAGTGGCCGCAGTTGGCCAGGACGCTTTGTTGCAGGTTCGGCACGACGTCGGGCATGCGCTTGAGGGTGTGGGCTTCGAACACGCCGACCGGGTCGCGGTCACCGATCAGGAACAGCGTCGGTTGAAGCACCTGCCTGCCGGCGAGGAACTCGGTGCGCTGCCAGTTGCGTTCGAAGTTGCGGTACCAGTTCAACGGGCCGCCAAAGCCGTCATTGGCGAAGGTCTGAACATACACGTCGAGGTCCTGCTGGCTGCACCAGGCCGGGAGCGTACCGGGCAGCGGCACACCTTCCAGCAGCTTCGCGCTGGCGGGTTTCTTCTGCAGGAAAACGTCCTGGTCCTGCATGAACAGCCGTAATGTCCGCTCGATATCGGCATCCAGTTCCTTTTCAGCCACGCCCGGGGCCTGGAAGTACAGGATGTAATTGAAGCGATCGGCGTACAGCTCGCGCATGATCTCGATCACCGGCCTGCGGGAGCGTCCGGCGAACGGTACCGACATCGTCACCAACTGGCTGACGCGCTCTGGCTCGAGCAACGCCAGGTGCCAGGCCACCACGGCGCCCCAGTCATGGCCAATCATGACGACCCGGCGATGCCCGAACAGGTCCATGGCGCCCTGGATATCGGCGCACAGGGTCAGCAGGTCATAGTCGGCCACTTCCGGCGGCGCGCTGGATTGTCCATAGCCGCGCATTTCCGGGACAAACACCCGATAACCCTGGGCCACCAGCGCCGGAATCTGCTCGCGCCAGGAGTGCCAGCACTCGGGAAACCCATGCAGCAACCACACCGGCGGGCCGCTCTCGGGGCCGGCGATGTGCACGTTCAACTCAATGCCGTTGACCTTGACCTTCTGCTGCTGGGTTTCGCTCATCACTGGGTTCCTTGTGTGGGGTTCGCTCGCGGTATTCCCGGGGAGAACAAGCCATCACGCGCTTGAAAGCATTGCTGAAAGCGCTGTCTGACTGATAACCCAGGGACTGGCCGATCGTGGACACGCTGTTGTCGCTGGCTTTCAAGGCCTGTACCGCCAGGTGCATACGCCAGCGGGTCAGGTATTCCTGCGGTGCCAGCCCTACCCGTTGCTTGAAGTGCAAGGCGAAGGTGGAGCGGGATTGACTCGCCACGCCGGCCATTTCACTCAATGTCCAGCGCCGGGCGGGTGCTGCGTGAATTTCCCGCAGCACCGGGGCCAGCCTTGGATCCGTCAAGGCTCCCAGCCAGCCGCTGGTATGGGTGCCCATGGAAGATTGATAGAGCCGCAGGATTTGCACCAGCATCATTTGCGCCAAATGCTCGGTCATCAGCGCCGCGCCTTGTAACGGGCTGGCGTATTCCCGGGCCAGGCGATCTAGGCACCAACGCAACACGGCGGCCTGTTCGGAGTTGGCACTCACGCGCAACACCGGCGGCAGGCTATCCAGCAACAGTCGGGCGTCGTCCCCGTAGATAAATCGTCCGCCGATCAAGAACAGATCCACCGTGGCACCCACCGTGGCGATGCCTCCCACCGCATCGGCATACACCTCACGTGCATCGAGTCCTTCAGGGCACAGATTGCTGGACAGCCTCCACGGGCGTGCCTGGGTCAACAGGAAACAATCTCCCTCATACAAGCGTATCGGTACTGCCAGCCCTTCCACTTCCAGCCAGCAACTACCCTCCACCACCGCGTTGAACTTGATGCCATCCGGCGCCGCAAAGTCAATGGCCCAGTTGCCCCCAGCCTTCAAGCCGGCGAAGGTCGAGCGATGGCTTTTTAACAGTGCCAGCACATCGGAAAGGGTATCCATAAAAGCTCCGGACGATCGCGACAGAAACACGGACTCTAGGGCATTCCGCGTCCGGGCTCCAGCGAGAGACTCTAGGCCTCCCATAAGGAAATCTTTCATGGCTGACAAACAAACCCCAATTGGCAGCGGCTTCGATGCCGGCACTACCGCCCGGCAAGCCTTGGCGGGCAGCGATTTGCGAGGCAAGACGGTGATTGTCACCGGTGGCTACTCCGGCATTGGCCTGGAAACGGTTCGCGTGTTGGTCGACGCGGGTGCGCAGGTGATCGTTCCCGCGCGGGATCCTGAAAAGGCCGAGCGCAACCTCTCGGGCATCATCGGTGTTGAACACGCCAGCCTGGATTTACTCGACCCGATTTCCATCGACCGTTTTGCCGAAAACTTCCTCGCCAGCGACCGGGCATTGAACCTTCTGATCAATAGCGCCGGAATCATGGCCACACCACTGCAACGGGATACGCGAGGTTTCGAAGCGCAGTTCGCCACCAACCACCTGGGCCACTTCCAGCTAACCGCGCGGTTGTGGCCGGCGCTGCGTGAGGCTAATGGCGCACGAGTGGTTTCGGTATCATCCCTCGGCCATCGTCTCAGCCCTGTGCATTTCGATGACCCGCAATTTGAACACCGCCCCTATGACAAGTGGCTCGCCTACGGCCAATCAAAAACCGCCAACGCACTGTTCGCGGTAGCACTGGACCGACGAGGTAAAGCGGAGGGTGTGCGCGCATTTTCCGTGCACCCGGGGGAAATCCTCACCGACTTGATCCGTTATCTGGACAAGGACGACCTGGCATTCGTCGGCGCACTGGATGAGCACGGCAATATCCGCCGCGCCAGTCACTACAAGAGCCCCGAGCAAGGCGCCGCGACCTCGGTGTGGTGCGCTGTCAGCCCGCAACTGGAGGGCATGGGCGGACTCTACTGCGAAGATTGCGATGTGGCCGCTTCGTCGCAGGATGACACCAGCCGTAACGGCGTATGGCCCTGGGCTGTCGACCCGGAGCAGGCCGAACGCTTATGGGCAGTGAGTCAGCAGTTGTGCAATGTCACGTTGTAGTCCGGGACCCCAGCGTTCATATTTGGCAGTCATGCACTGCCAATGAGCGACCTGAACCATGCAGCCTCCTGCCAGATACCTCGTGCCCCTTGCCGCCTCCCTTTGCGCCACCCTCGCCTGCGCCGACAGCCACGACCCACTGCTCGCAAAGCGCGTGGATGCGGTGGTCGACAGCGCCATTGCCGACAATCGCCTGGTGGGCACCGTGGTGCTGGTGCTGCGGGACGGGCAGCTGGTTTATCACCGTGCTGCCGGCTTGGCGGACCGCGAAGACGGGCGCCCGATGACAGAGGACACGATCTTTCGCCTGGCATCGGTGACCAAACCGCTGGTATCCGCCGCCGCGATGCACCTGGTGGAACAAGGTCGCTTGGGCCTGGACGATCCGGTCAGCCGCTGGCTGCCCGACTTCAATCCCAAGCTGGCGGATGGCACCATCCCGGTGATCACCGTCAGCCAGTTGCTTAACCACACAGCCGGCCTGAGCTATGGATTTCTGGAAAGCCCGCACGGACCCTACCGCACCGCCGGGGTTTCCGATGGTTTGGGCGAGCCGGAAATCAGCTTTGCCGAGAACCTGAAGCGCATCGCCAGCGTGCCCTTGAGTTACCCGCCGGGTACCCGCTGGCAGTATTCGATGGCCACCGATGTGCTGGGTGCGGTGCTGGAAAAGGCGTCCGGCCAGAGCCTGCCGGCATTGCTCCGCGACTCGGTGACCGAACCACTGGGGCTAAGCGATACCGGGTTTTCCGTGACGGATATAAAACGCCTGTCCGCCGCCTATCAGGATGGCTCGCCACAGCCGTTGCGCATGGTCGACAAGGCCACGATCACCTCGGGCAACAGCACCGCGCTGTTTGATGTGCGGCGGATTCTCGATCCCCAGTCCTACCCTTCCGGCGGCGCAGGCATGGCCGGGACGGCAGGTGATATTGCGCGGTTCCTGGAAACCATTCGCCGGGGCGGCGCTCCGATCCTGTCGGCACACAGCGTGCAGTTGATGGTCACCGATTCGGTCGGCGCCAAGGCGCAAACCCAGGACCCGGGCTGGGGGTTCGGTTATGGCTGGGCGGTGCTGGATGACCCGGCGTTGACAGGCACACCGCAATCCCGGGGCACCTTTGAATGGGGCGGCGCCTACGGTCACAGCTGGTTTGTCGACCCGCAGCAGAAGCTTACGGTGGTGGCACTGACCAATACGGCTTACGAAGGCATGTCCGGCCAGTTCACCCACCAGTTGCGGGATGCGGTGTATCCGCCGCAGTGATCGACCACCAGCGCGGCAATAGCTGCCGCACCCGCGCTTCGCCAAACCGGTCATCAATCAGCATTACCACCCCTCGGTCCTGCTGGCTGCGGATCACCCGGCCCGCGGCTTGCACCACCTTCTGGATGCCCGGATAAAGGTAGGTGTAGTCATAACCGGCGCCGAAAATCGCGCCCATCCGCAGCTTGAGCTGCTCGTTCACCGGGTTGAGTTGCGCCAGACCCAGGGTGGCGATAAACGCGCCGATCAGCCGGGTGCCCGGCAGGTCGATGCCTTCGCCGAATGCGCCGCCAAGCACGGCAAACCCGATGCCCTGACTGTGCTGGGTGAACTGGTCGAGAAATGCCTGGCGTTCAGCCTCGGCCATGCCCCGTGACTGCTGCCACAGCGGGATGCGCGGGTGCCGTTCGGCGAGCAATTGCGCCACTTGCTGCAGATAATCAAAACTGCTGAAAAACGCCAGGTAGTTGCCCGGCGCCTGGGCAAACTGCGCTGCAATCAGCTCGACGATGGGCTCCAGGGACGCCTGGCGATGCACAAACCGGGTGGAGATCCGGTCGACGATATGCACCCGCAGCTGCTCGGCCTTGAACGGTGATTCCACATCCACCCAGGCCGTGTCGGGCGGCATTCCCAGCAAGTCCGCGTAGTAGTGCCGTGGGCTCAGGGTTGCGGAAAACAGCACGCTGCTGCGGGCCGCCGTCAGCCGGGGCCGAATGAATTCGGCGGGCACCACGTTGCGAAGGCACAGGTTTGATGAACTGCGCTTGCCGCTGAGTTCGCGTTTGCTGATGTCGAAAATGAAGTGTTCGTTGAACAGCTCGGCGACCTTGGCAAACTGCAACGCCTCGAAGTAGAAGGCTTGCAGTTCGCCATTGAGTGCTTCGGGATAGTCGTTGAAATATTCACCCATGGCGCTGGTGCACAGACTCAGCGCCTGCAGCAGTTTGTCGGGTTTCTGGGCGTAGGCCTGATAAGGCGCCACTTGCTCCTTGTGCAGGGCATTCCACTCACGGTTCAGGCGCTGGAGCGGCTTTTTCAGCGGCTCGGGTGCGATCTCGCGCAGGGTCTTGAGCGTGTACTGGTCGAGGGCCGCGCTGTACATCGAGCGGCCACGCTCCACCAGGTTGTGGGCTTCGTCCACCAGCACCGCGACGCGCCACTGGTTGAGCTGGGCCAGGCCGAACAGCATGGCGCCGAAGTCGAAGTAATAGT
This sequence comes from Pseudomonas sp. 21615526, assembly GCF_013386245.1. Classification (NCBI taxonomy): domain Bacteria; kingdom Pseudomonadati; phylum Pseudomonadota; class Gammaproteobacteria; order Pseudomonadales; family Pseudomonadaceae; genus Pseudomonas; species Pseudomonas sp. 21615526. Next base: position 7,791 of record NZ_JACAOM010000071.1, read on the forward strand.
TGTAGTCGGCGACCACCACGTCGGCCCAGCGTGCCATTTCCTGGCTCAGGTAATAGGGGCAGACGTCATGGGCCAAGGCGACTTCCCGCAGGTTGCGCTGGTCCAGCAGGCGCACGCGGGAAGCAGCTTCGCGGGCCGCCGGCAAGCGGTCATAAAAACCCTTCGCCAGTGGGCAGGAGTCGCCATGGCAGGCTTTGTCCAGGTGTTCGCAGGCCTTGTCCCGCGCCACCAGCTCCAGCACCCGCAATGGCAGATCGGGGCTGCTGTCATACAGCACTTGCGCCGCATCCAGCGCGAGTTTGCGGCCCGGGGTCTTGGCGGTCAGGAAGAACACCTTGTCCAGCTGTTGCGGCGCCATGGCCTTGAGCATCGGGAAAATCGTGCCGACGGTCTTGCCAATTCCGGTAGGCGCCTGGGCCATCAGGCAGCGGCCGGTGCTGACCGCCTTGTAGACCGTTTCCGCCAGGGCGCGCTGGCCCGGGCGAAACGCCGCATGGGGAAAGCCCAGGGCAACCGCTGCGGCATTGCGGGCTTCGCGCTGGTGCATTTCCTGTTCGGCCCAGCCGAGGAACAGGGCGCATTGCTGCACGAAGAATGCCTGCAGGTCATCAGCCTGAAACCGTTGGCTGAGCAGCGTCTCGTGCTCGCCAATAATGTCGAAGTACACCAGCGCCAGGACAATCTCCGACAACCCGAGCTTCTGGCACATCAACCAGCCGTAGACCTTGACCTGGGCCCAGTGCAGTTGCCGGTGGTTGGCCGGTTGTTTGTCCAGGTCGCCGCGATAGGTTTTCACCTCTTCCAGCTGGTTGCGGTCCGGGTCGTAGCCATCCGCCCTGCCCCGGACTTTCAACTGCTGGTATTCGCCCTCCAGCGCGACTTCATTCTGGTAATGGGCGCTGCGCCGCGAGGCCACGGTGCGGTGGCCGACAATCCCTTCCTGGGCACTGGGAGACGGGGTAAAACGCAGGTCGAGGTCGCCGACCTTGGCGGTGAATTCACATAATGCACGCACCGCAACGCTGTAGCTCAAGCGGCCTGCCCCGCCCAGCGCACATAACACACAGTGACGGGCATCTGGTGTTCGCCGCAGAACTCCAGCCAGCGCAACTGGTTGTCCTGCAGGCGATCACCGGGGCCTTTGACTTCGATCATGCGGTAGGTTTTTTCTTCGGGCCAGAACTGGATCAGGTCGGGCATGCCGGCGCGGTTGGCGCGGATATCCAGCAGCAGGCGTTCGAACCAGTGGCGCAGGTGCGCCGCTGGCAGGCAGTCGAGGGCCTGATCGAGCAGTTCTTCGCTGAGCACGTTCCAGAACACGAAGGGTGACTGGATGCCCCATTTGTCTACATAACGCTGGCGAATGGTGTGCTTGTAGCGCCCATCGTCCAGTTGGCCCAGGCACTCGGCGAACAGCTCGGCGCGCCGCAGATGAAAATCCTCGCTGTGCAGATCTACCGGCCCGCGCTGGAACGGGTGGAAAAACGACCCCGGCAACGGCGCGAAAATCGCCGGCCAGCACAGCAGGCCAAACAGCGAATTGATCAGGCTGTTCTCGACGTAATGCACAGGTGCACCATGGTCGCTGAGGTGCGCCTGTACGCAATACTCCACCGACATCATCGGTTCCGGAGCCGGCAGTTCGAGGTCCAGGCGCACGATCTCGCGGGGTTTTGCCTTGGGCAGCGCCGGCTCGCCGAGCTTGCGTCGCAGCCTGGGTATCACGCGCAGCAAGTGCTGCTGTTCGGCAGCGCTTTCCGGGGCCTGTTGCGCCTCCCGGGCCAGCCCCATCGCCTGGGCAAAATCCTCCTGGCGCTCCAGCACCCGGATCAGCCGCGCCCGTGCGCCGGGATAGGTGCAGCCCCGGTAGATAGCTTCCGCCAGGGCCAACTCGGCGCTGCGCTCACAATACTGGCCCACCTGGAACAACAGCTTGGCCCGACGTTTCTCCAGCCAGGGGTTGTCGGTGTGCAAGGTAGCGATTTGTTCCAGCACGCCATCGAGTGCCTCGCCCGCTTCAAAGGCCTGCTGGCACTGATGCAGGAACAGGAAGCCGTGCACATCGTCACGGCTGCGCAAACCGCGGGATTCGGCGCAGAATTCGACTTTCTCGTAGGTAAAGATGCCCAGGTCCGCCAGCACAAATTCCGACCAGTCCTGATAGAGATTACCGAAGAACATCAGGCGCAGGCGGTCGCACAGTTCCATCACGGTGAGGCTGTAAAGCCGATCGGCCAGGTCCGGGCACCAGTGCTGGAAGTGACGCAGTTCACAAAACTGCGTTGACAGCGTTTCCAGCCAGTCCGCCTTCCTGGCCTTGGGTTGCTCGATCCAGGGTTTGAACGCCGCCAGGATTTCCGCTTTCTGCAACAGGCCGAACAGCTCGCCGAACGACAACAGGCATTGGTCCGTCACCCAACCCTGTTCCAGCAAAGGCACGACCGCCTCGTGCACCGCGCCGATCTCGACATAGTTGAGCTTGCCCGCCCGGAAATGCGCGCCCTTGCGCATCACCATGCGTACCAGTAACGCCTGGGATGCCTGCGGCAAGCTGTCAAATTGCTGAATGAAATGCTCTTCGTCCGGGGCCAGCAAATCGGCATAACGCTGCCCCAGCCAGGCGAGCACTTGGCGGAAGTTATGCAGGTAATAGAGCGGATCTTCTAGGGGATTGGACATTTCAGGCACTGGATCAAACACTGTTTATGCATACAGAGTGCCGTCCCTGACCGACTGTTGCAATCAGTAATAGATCAAAGGCACACGCAACTTTTTGCGTAATAATGATCAGATGGCTGTCAGCCACATTAAATGAGTCTCCCCCGACCGCTCAGGTGCGGGGTTTTCGAAGGATCAGGGTAAGGGTTATGAGCATGAAGAATTTGGGTCTGGCGGTGGGTATGTTGACGTTGCTGGTATTGGCCGGTTGCTCCACGCAGACGGTGGTGACGTTGCAGAACGGCACGCAATACCTGACCAAGGACGTGCCCAACGCGAAAACGGCCGATGGCTTCTACGAATTCACCGATATCGCCGGCAAGCATATTCGCGTCAAGGCCGATGACGTCGCGACCGTGATGAAGGAGAAATAAAAAGTGGGAGCCCGTCGGCTCCCACTTTTCTTTGCCATGATCGTTTCTTTGCAATGATCGTTCCCACGTTCTACGTGGGAATGCATCCCGTGACGCTCCGCGTCACCACTGCGCAAGACATGAACCGTGGGTTGGCCGTTGGACGCAGAGCGTCCGGGGCGGCGTTCCCACGCAGAGCGTGGGAACGATCAATCCGTGGCGCTACTTAGCCGATGGAAACCCCATCGCCCCAAACCCCGGCGAGCCCAACGCCAACCAGCGTCACCGAGTCAGCGCCAAAGCTCAGCACGGTATCGCCACCCACCACCTTGGCGTGGTCACGCCAGTCCGCACTGCCCTCCACGTCCCGGAACACCAGCTTGTCGGTCGGCTGATAACCAATCACCCGGTCCTGCCCAAACTGCCCGCCGAACAGAAAGGTGTTATGCCCGCTGTTGTCGCGGATCGTGTCATTGCCCTTGCCGCCCTCGATGAAATCCACACCCTTGCCACCCTGGATCAAGTCATCGCCATCACTGCCGATGATGAACGTGTTGCCCTTGTGCGGCTCGGCATTGCGGTTGAGGTCCTGCACCCAGGTATTGGCCCGGGCCGGGTCCGACAGGTTGGCCACGATAATCGTCGAGTCCCGGCTGGTCAGGTCGTAGAACTGCGAGTCCAGGACCCGCGTCATGCCATCCCCATACCCGGTGGGCAAATGAGAAAGCCAGGTGGGAACATTGACGATGGAAAACGGCAGGACATTCCACAGCGTCGACGCGTAGTGATCGTTGAAGCTGACGATATTGTCCGTGGTCGACTCATGGGGCTTGTCGTGCACGCCCAGTGACGAGAAGTTGAACGACGAGCCGTCCAGCGCGCGAAACACCGGGTCGTTTTCATAACCGATGTTCAGCACCTTGTCGCCGGTACTCTGGGTTGGCGAGGCATAAGCCACATAGTTGGAGTCCTTGTAGAACCCCGACCATTTATTGCCGCTCAGGTCGGCCATGCTGTTGACCGCCAGGCCACCCAGGCTATGACCGCTGACCACCACGTCCTTGCCCGTCAGGCCATGGCTGCCGGCATACGCCGCGACATCCTTGAGCAAGGTGCCAAAGGCTTCGCCGGCGTAGTTTTTCGCGTAGTCCTTGGGCCCCAGCGCCGCCAGCAGGTCACTGACCAGATCGCCGATGGAGTCGCTGATCAAGGTTTCCCGAGGCCCCGAAGTCCCGCGAAAACCAATGCCGATTTCCAGCAGCTTGCCGTCGCCATCGTACTTGCCCAGCACTTCCACCTGCGCTGTGGTGTAGCCGGGCTTTTCACCGAAGAACGTGCCCCGGGCGTCCACCTTGCCGCCGTAGCCCAGGGTACTGGCGCTGATGGGCGTCCAGCCGGCCTTGTTGACCGCCTCAAGGGCGGCTTTTTCCGAGTCGGGGTTCCAGGGAATCCCCGGAATAACCCCCTGTGAATCGGTGCTGCCCAGCAGCGCGCCCACCAGAGTGGCGGGCAGCCCCAGGCCAAAACCGTTGTGCTGGTAACCCACGGCAAAGCCGTTGTCCAGATTGTGATAGGAGTACAGCGTGATCGCCATGGCATCGGCGAACAACGCTTTGGAGCCCTCGGTGCCGAGGTTCTTATAGTCGAAAACACCCATGGTATTGCCTCTCTTTTGTTGGAATTGTCGAGAAAGCCGAATCTGCACAAATGGACGATTGGAACCGGATCAATGTGGGAGCGGGCTTGCTCGCGAAGGCGGTGGATCAGTCAACCCATCCACCGACTGGTACACCGCTTTCGCGAGCAAGCCCGCTCCCACATTTCCAACTGCGGTGTTTAGAAAGCCCAGTCCAGGCTCAAACCCACCCCGTGGACTTTCTCCTTGCTGGCCAGCAGGCCGTTGTAATCCAGATTCACCTTCGCCTCCTTGCTCAACGCCAGGCTGACCCGCGCCCCCACCAATGCCGCATCACGCACCATCGACGAACTCTCCACAGTGAACGAAGGGCCGCCCGAGGCAAACGCCAGGTGCCGCTCGGAATCGACGCTGCTCAGGTTGTGCTGCCAACCCAGGGTGCCGGAAAGCTCCAGTTGCTGATGGTCATTGATATTCAAGGTTTTCAGCGCTCGAGCACCCAGGGTACTCAACACCACATCGCGGCTGTCTTCCCGGCCCTTCAAGGCCGCCGCATCACCCTTCTCGGTAAACCCATCGGCATCCAGATGCACGTACGCCAGGTTGGCGAACGGTTCCAGGGCCAGGGGTTGCAGGTTCAGGCGATACGCCGCCTCGGTAAACACCTGGGTACTGCGGGCATCCACCTTGGCTTTCTGCTTGCCGGCGACTTCACCGTATTGCAGCTCGCGCTTCACATCGGCGCGGTGCCAGCTGTAGGTCGCACCACCGCTCAAGCGCAAGGCACCGATTTCATGCCCGGCATACGCACCCAGGTGATAGCTGTCCACCGATGCCCGGGAATGGGTGTCGCTGCCCATGTTCAGCGATGTATCGCTGTACCCCGCCACCAGGCCTACACGGGTGTCTTCATCCAGCGCGCCGTCCACACCCGCCAGCATGCCGCCGATGGAGGTGGTGTAGCCCGCCGTATCGCTGCCGCTGTTGGTCTTGCCCCAGGCGCCCAACGCCTTGACCCAGACGTTGCCACGGCTGTCGACGGTCTGGCTCGATGCGCCCATTGCCCCTTGCTGCAAACGCTCGCCCACGGCTTCGCGCAGGTAGCGGTTGTCATTCACCAACGCGGTTTCCAGCGCCGGGTAGATCTCCCCGGACAGCTGCTGGAATGCACCCTGGGCCGAGGCCGCATTCGGCGCCAGCAACAGGCTTTCGTACACGGCGTTGCCCGCGCCCAACTGCTCGGCAGCAGCGGCCACCGAACGTTGGTTCGGGGTGGCGGCCACACTGGCAAAGGTGTTGGCATTGTGCCCCACATCCAGCTGCACGCCGTTGGCGGCGTAGTTCAGGGTGCCGCCGATAAACAGATAGTTGGGCAGCACCGAACCGAAGCTGCCGGTAATCCCGCCTGCAGCCTGGAGGATGTTGTACTGGCGACCGATCAGGCTTTCGGCCTGGGTCTGGGTCAGCAGCGTCGGGCTGTTTTCCAGGGCCAGGGTCACCGTGCCGCCGCTGAGGGTGGCCTTGCCACCGGCGACGATGCGATCACTGTTGGTGGCCGACAACTCCACCGCATAGGTAGAGCCCGCCGCGAAGTTCACATCCCCGGCCACGTTCAGGGTGCCGATGGAGTTGCCCGGCGCCACGGTACCGCCGCTGTTCGCTGTCAGCGAACCAATGCGCCCGGAACCGCCCACTACGCCGCTGCTGCTGACGGTAACGTCGGAGGTGATCGAGCCATTGATCGCCAGCAACCCTTGGTTGACCAGGGTCGGGCCGCTGTAGGTGTTGGTGCCGGTCAGTACCAGCGCGCCAATGCCCTGCTTGGTCAGGCCGCCATGCCCGGAGATATCGTTGCTCCACACATCCAGCCCGCAATGCACATCGGTGCACGTGCGCTGGGTCGGTTTGCCGGCATCCACCACGGCGCCAATCCCTGGCAGGTCTGCGACAAACTGGCCGGAGCCGTAGGCGCCGTCGATACGAAACTCCGCCGGAATATCCTCAGCTGTCACAAACATCCCAGGGCCGTTGATGGCCTTGCCCAGGTTGATCATGCCCCAGCCGTACAGCGAGTCGATGCCCGGTGCGCCGAGGTCGGTCGCGGTGGTTTTCAGCAGCGTGGAGATCTGGTCGCCGCTCATGTACGGGAAGCGCTCCATCAACACCGCTGCACTGCCGGCCACATGCGGCGCGGCCATGGAGGTGCCGTTGAAATTGGCGTAGTCGGTGGTCAGGTTTTCCAGGGAGGTGCCGTTGATCACCGAGCTGTAGATCTTGGTGCCGGGCGCCGCGACGCAGAAGCTGGCGGCATACCCGCAGCGCGAGGAAAAGGTACTGATCACGTAAGGATCGGAACTGGCGGTGTCGGGATTCTGTTGCAAGGCCGCCACCGACAGCCAGTTGGGTGCAATCTCCGGCACGAAGTACGCCAGGCCCGAGATCGCATCCGGGTTGTTGCGGTTGTAGTCGTTGCCGGCGGCAAAGATCGTCAGCACGCCGCTGCGGGCCGCATCAATGGCGCCCTGATAAGCGCCACCTGCGATCGTCCCAAGGATCGGCCGAATGTTATTGAACTGCGCCTGGGCTTCATTGACCGTGAAGTTGGGGAATGCCGGATCTCGGCCGCCCTTGGCGTACTGGTCACCGATGCCGATGCCCCAGCTGTTGTTGATAATGCGTGCGCCGCTGGCCACCAGCGCGTCCCAACCGGCTTTGTAGACCGCACCGTCGTTGCCCAGGATGATCCCGTCTTCGGGGCCCGGGTCACCATTTTCGGCGCTGATGATCTGCGCATCGAACGCCACGCCGTGCATTGGCCCGCCGTCGCGGTTACCCGCGGCGATCCCGCCTACGTGCGTGCCGTGATTGCCGAGCTTGCCGTTGGAACCCAGGGAAGGCGTGCCGTCGTAGCGAAACGCATCCCCGGCCTTCACCGGGATGTACGGGTCGGTGTATTGGCGAATGCCTTCGGTCACGAGCGTGACCACTTTGCCGGGGCTGGCGAATTCCGGATGCTGGGCATACACCGGCTGGTCGAAGATCCCCAGCTTCACGCCCTTGCCGGTGTAGCCGGCGGCGTAGGCGGCGTCTGCATGCACGGCGCCCAGGCCCCAGTCGGCCTTGAATTCATTACTGCGCCAACTGGCAGCATCTCCCAGTTTTCCGGTTTCCACGTAGGGTGCGGCCTGGGCGGTACCCAGGCTGGCCAGGCAACACAGCAACGCGCCGTATGGCACGCAGCTCAGGGCCTTGAGCGGGTAGCCCGGGCCTGTTGGGATGGCGGATTGAAACCCTCGTTTTGTTTTTTTCACGGTGACCTTCCTTAGTTTTTATTGCACTTGTATAAATCACGTTTCTCCCAAGCGTCGCCGACCCCATGTGGGAGCGGGCTTGCTCGCGAATGCGGTGGCTCAGTTACAGGTGCGTCGACTGCCACAC
>NZ_JACAOM010000072.1:0-76107 GCF_013386245.1 Pseudomonas sp. 21615526
CGCTGCTGGTAATAAGAAACCCGCGTTCTGGTGACAGGCGCGGGTTTATTATTGCGCGCTCGGGCCTCTTCGCGAGCAAGCCCGCTCCCACATTCGAGCGAGTTTCTTCAGTTGAAATGCGATCAAATGTGGGAGCGGGCTTGCTCGCGAAGAGGCCATCAGCCACACCACAACCCCCAGGTTAATTGCCTCACCCCCAGCCACCCGGTAAAGTGCCGCTCCCCCCGCAATGCCCGAGGCAGCCCCCATGACCCAGACCTTTGATATTGCCGTGATCGGCGCCACCGGCACCGTTGGCGAAACCCTGGTGCAGATCCTCGAAGAGCAGGACTTCCCGGTAGGCAGCCTGCACCTGTTGGCCAGCAGCGAGTCGGCCGGGCATTCGGTGCCGTTTCGTGGCAAGAACGTGCGGGTGCGGGAAGTCGATGAATTCGATTTCAGCAAAGTCCAACTGGTGTTCTTCGCCGCCGGCCCTGCGGTCACCTTGAGTTTTGCCCCGCGCGCCACCGCTGCGGGCTGCACCCTGATCGACTTGTCCGGCGCCTTGCCGGCCGATCAGGCGCCGCAGGTAGTGCCGGAAGCCAACGCACAGATCCTCGATGGCCTGAAAAAACCTTATCAGGTCAGCAGCCCAAGCCCGTCGGCCACTGCCCTGGCCGTGGTGCTGGCGCCACTGCGCGGCTTGCTGGACATTCAGCGCGTCAACGTCACCGCCAACCTCGCCGTTTCCGCCCAGGGCCGTGAGGCTGTCAGCGAACTCGCCCGGCAGACCGCCGAGTTGCTGAATGTGCGCCCGCTGGAGCCGAAGTTCTTCGACCGGCAAATGGCCTTTAACCTGCTGGCCCAGGTCGGCAAGCCTGACGCGCAAGGCCACACTGCCCTGGAAAAACGCCTGGTGCACGAATTGCGCGCCGTGCTGGAAATGCCTTTGCTAAAGATTTCCGTCACTTGCGTTCAAGCCCCGGTGTTTTTTGGCGATAGCCTGACTGTGTCACTGCAATTGGGGGCAGCGGTGGATCTCGCTGCCGTCAACCGTGCCCTGGACTCGGCACCGGGTGTCGAATTGGTGGAAGAGGGCGATTACCCCACGGCTGTGGGCGATGCGGTCGGTCAGGACGTGGTCTACGTGGGCCGGGTTCGTGCCGGTGTTGATGACCCCGCGGAACTAAATATGTGGCTGGCGTCAGATAACGTACGCAAAGGGGCGGCACTGAACGCCGTACAGCTGGCGCAGTTGTTGATAAAAGGCCTTGTGTAAAAGATACTTGGCGGCAATTTGTAGATTGATTCTAGCCAAGCGCTATGCTTGGCCCCAAGCTGGAAAAATTGCGCGTCGGTGACCTATCGGCTCGCCATGCCTAATGGCAGCGGTTACCCACCTTCTCGCCGGCCGGGGAGTGTTCAAAAAGGATGAGGCTATGGTTCAAGTTCGCAAACTGGTGTTAGCAATAGCGGCCGCCTCGGCGCTGTCCTCCGGTATGGCGCAAGCACTGCAGCTTGGGGAGATGACCCTCAAGTCGAAGCTGAACCAGCCGCTGTCGGTGGAAATCGAGTTGCTCGATGTCGGTGGCCTGACCGCCTCCGAGATCACCCCCAGCCTCGCGTCGTCCCAGGCCTTTGTGGATGCGGGCGTCGATCGCCAGGCGTTCCTGAACGACCTGACCTTTACCCCGGTGGTCAATCCCAACGGCCGCAGTGTGGTGCGTGTCACCTCCAGCAAGCCGCTGCCGGATTCCTATGTGCGTTTCCTGCTGCAGGTGCAATGGCCCAACGGCCGTCTGATGCGCGACTACAGCGTGTTGCTGGACCCGGCCAAGTTCGACCAGTCGACCCCGGCCGCTGGTGCACCTGCACCCGCGCCACGCTTGAGTGCGCCTGCGACGACGGCTCCGGCAGTCACCAAGGCCAAGGAACACACCACGACTTCCCGTGACACCTTGTGGGAAATCGCCGCGAAAAACCGCAATGGCGCCTCGGTGCAGCAGACCATGCTGGCCATTCAGGCGCTGAACCCTGACGCCTTTATCGACGGCAACATCAACCGCATGAAAACCGGCCAGGTCCTGCGCCTGCCGGATTCGGGGCAAAGCACCAGCCTGCCGCAGCCCGAGGCGATTGCTGAAGTGACGGCGCAAAACGCGGCGTGGCGCGAGGGCCGCCGTGGCGGCAATCAGCTCGCCGGCAAGGCGCAGCTGGATGCGACCAAGCGTACCCAGGCGGGTAATGCACCGTCGCAGACCAATACCAAGGACAATTTGAGCCTGGTCTCGGCCGAAGCGGCCAGGAAAGGCGGGAAGGGCGCGGCGGGCGACAGCCGGGCCTTGAACAACAAGCTGGCGGTGACCCAGGAAAGCCTGGATTCGACCCGTCGCGAGAACGAAGAACTGAAAAGCCGCATGGCTGACCTGCAAAGTCAGCTGGACAAGCTGCAGCGGCTGATCGAGCTCAAGAACAACCAGCTGGCCAAGTTGCAGACCCCGGGTGGCGCTGCGGCGCAGCCTGCTGCAACGGCGGCGATGCCGGCCGAGCTGGCTGCACAACCGGCGGCGCCGGCAACGGCAGCTCCGGCAGCAACCCCTGCGGCTGCGCCGGTCGAGACCCCGGTCAAGCCGGATGCGGCGCCTGCCAGCACTGAAGGTAAATTCAATGACCTGCTGACCAACCCGATCGTGCTGGGGGTGATCGGCGGCGCAGCGGGTTTGCTGGTGCTGTTGCTTCTGCTGCTGTGGGCCCGTCATCGCAATGCGCGGCTTGAAGAAGAAAAGCACCTGCGCATGGCACGGGCCCTGGCTGAAGAGCCGGAATTTGCGCCGAACATTGATCACGACCTGCCATCTGACAGTTTCGAAGGTCTTGATGTGCCGCCGCCGAACGTCAAGCTGGCTCCAGCTCCAGCTCCAGCTCCAGCTCCAGCTCCGGCGGCGGTGGTTGCCCCGGTGATTGCGCCGGTGGTCGCACCTGTTGCTGTGCAGCGTCCGACCGACGCCCTGGCGCAAGCCCAGTCGCATATCGACCGTGGCCACCTGAACCAGGCTGCGGAAGTGCTGGAAGATGCAATCAAGCAAGAGCCCGCCCGCAGTGACCTGCGTCTCAAGCTGATGGAAGTCCACGGCTTGCAGGGCAACAAGGACGGGTTTGTCACCCAGGAGCGCCAGTTGGTCGCCAATGGCGACAACCATGCCCAGGTCGAACAGCTGAAAAGCCGCTTCCCGGCCATGGCCGTGTTCGCAGCAGGCGTCAGCGCTGCCGTTGCCGCTGCCGCTCTCGACGCCCAATACGTCAAGGACCTGCTCAAGGACGACCCGGCACCGCCTGCACCTGAGCCTGCGCCGGACGCGTTTGACACAGACTTCGACCTCAGCCTGGACGATCTGGAGGCTGCTTCGCCAGCCGTGGTCCGCCCGACGTCGGACGACGACCTGAGCTTTGAATCGGTGCTGCAACAGCAGGCCGAGGCCAAGGCCAGCGCGGAAGACCTCTCGGATTTCGACCTGGACCTGCAACTCGATCCACCCTCGTCGACCCAGTCAGACGACGACTTCCTCTCCGGCCTTGAAGACCAGATGAAGGACCTGCCGCCGGTAGAGCCGCCGACACTGACGCCGGCCGACCTGGACGACCTCGACCTGCCGGAGGATTTCGACCTGTCCCTGGCCGACGAACCCGAGGCGCCCGCAGCGGCCAAGCCGGACGCGTTTGCGTCGGAGCTTGATGATGTCAACGCCGAGCTGGATCGCCTGTCGCAAAGCTTGGAGCATCCGCCAATCGAACCGTCCTTCACCGCCGACGACGCGGCGTTGGGTGGCGATGAGCCGGAATTCGACTTCCTCTCCGGTACCGACGAAGTGGCCACCAAGCTCGACCTGGCGCAGGCCTACATCGACATGGGCGATGCCGACGGTGCGCGGGACATTCTTGGCGAGGTGCTCAAGGAAGGCGATGACGGTCAGAAGGGCGAGGCCAAGGAAATGCTCAGCCGGCTGGCTTGATACGCGCGGTAAATACAACGGCAGCCTTCGGGCTGCCGTTTTGCCATCCAGGCACCAAACCCATGGCGTCCCAGGCGCGCGGCCTTATAATGGCCGCCTTTGCGCAACTCATCAGGCTCTCAGTTCTTGGCAAATATAGATAACGCGGCCGCCGAAATGGCGGCCGCAGGCTTTTTCAGAATCGCCCTGGGCGTGGAATACAAAGGCTCGCGCTATCGTGGCTGGCAACGCCAGGCCTCCGGTGTGCCGACGGTGCAGGAAACCCTGGAGAAGGCCCTGTCGAAAGTCGCCGACTCACCGGTGTCGCTGATGTGTGCCGGACGTACTGACGCCGGCGTGCACGCTTGCGGGCAAGTGGTGCACTTTGACACTCAGGCCGAGCGCTCGATGAAGGCATGGGTGATGGGCGCCAATATCAACTTGCCCCACGACGTCAGCGTCAGTTGGGCCAAGGTGATGCCGGCGGACTTTCACGCGCGCTTCAAGGCCATCGCCCGGCGTTATCGCTATGTGATCTACAACGATCAGATCCGCCCGGCCCATCTCAACGAAGAAATCACCTGGAACCACCGCCCGCTGGACGCCGAGCGCATGGCCGAGGCGGCCCAGCATCTTGTAGGTATCCACGATTTCAGCGCGTTCCGTGCCGGGCAGTGCCAGGCCAAGTCGCCGATCAAGGAAGTCCACCACCTGCGGGTGACGCGCCACGGCAAGATGATCGTGCTGGATATCCGCGCCGGCGCCTTCCTGCACCATATGGTGCGCAATATCGCCGGGGTGCTGATGACCATCGGTACCGGCGAACGCCCGGTGGAATGGGCCAGGGAAGTGCTGGAAAGCCGGATTCGCCGTACCGGCGGCGTCACGGCGCATCCGTTCGGCCTGTACCTGGTGGATGTGGAGTACCGCGACGAGTTCGAATTGCCCCAGCGATTCATCGGGCCACACTTCCTCACAGGTTTCAGCGAACTTGGCGGCTGACGCCCTCAAAAGCATTTGTTACCATCCGGGACTTTCCCGGACACGCCCTGAGGTTTCATCGACATGTCTGCCGTTCGCAGCAAGATTTGCGGGATTACCCGCATAGAAGACGCGTTGGCGGCGGTCGAGGCGGGGGCCGATGCCATCGGTTTCGTGTTTTATGCCAAAAGCCCGCGGGCGGTGAATGTGTTGCAGGCGCGGGCGATCATCGCCGCGTTGCCGCCGTTCGTGACCACCGTGGGGTTGTTCGTCAACGCCAGCCGCTGCGAGCTCAATGAAACCCTCGACGCCGTGCAACTGGACATGCTGCAGTTCCATGGCGATGAGAGTCCGGACGAGTGCGAGAGCTGCCAGCGCCCGTACATCAAGGCGCTGCGGGTCAAGGCCGGGGACGATATTGCTGCGGCATGCGCTGCCTATGGCGGGGCTCGCGGGATTCTTCTCGACACCTACGTCGAAGGCGTTCCCGGTGGTACGGGCGAGGCGTTTGACTGGTCGTTGATTCCCGAAGGGTTGAGCAAGCCGATTATCCTCGCGGGCGGCCTGAATCCGGACAACGTGGCCAGTGCCATCCAGCAGGTTCGGCCGTATGCCGTGGACGTCAGCGGCGGGGTAGAGCAGGGCAAGGGCATCAAGGATCACGCAAGGATTCGCGCATTCATGCAGGCCGTGCGCGACAGCAGCGGGACGATGTGACGGCTGGCAGTCTGCCGCCGTCCATAACTACCACTGTGTAAAACAGCCCGGCGCCGCCTGTGGGAGGCCCGGAAATGAAGTGGCAACTCTGCACGGCAGGTTGTCTGGAAGGCTGAGGGCACAGGCAGGAAATGGCTGGTCGAACGTCTGACCCCGTCCAGTTTGTGTCATCGCCACATATGAATTTAGCTCAAGGGCATACGCGGGGCTGTGTTCAAGCCACCGGTACTGGAGAAAGAAAGCATGAGCAACTGGTTAGTAGACAAACTGATCCCTTCGATCATGCGTTCCGAGGTGAAGAAAAGCTCGGTTCCTGAAGGTCTTTGGCACAAGTGCCCATCCTGCGACGCGGTGCTGTACCGCCCGGAGCTGGAAAAGACCCTGGACGTTTGCCCCAAGTGCAATCACCACATGCGTATCGGCGCCCGCGCCCGCATTGATATTTTCCTCGACGCCGATGGTCGCTCCGAACTGGGCGCTGACCTGGAGCCGGTTGACCGTTTGAAGTTCCGCGACGGCAAGAAGTACAAGGACCGCCTGACCGCGGCCCAGAAGCAGACCGGTGAAAAGGACGCGCTGATTTCCGTCAGCGGCAAGCTGCTGGGCATGCCGGTGGTGGTTTCGGCCTTCGAATTCTCCTTCATGGGCGGCTCGATGGGCGCCATCGTCGGTGAGCGTTTCGTACGTGCCGCCAACTACGCGCTGGAAAACCGTTGCCCGATGATCTGCTTCGCCGCCTCCGGCGGTGCGCGGATGCAGGAAGCACTGATCTCGCTGATGCAAATGGCCAAGACCTCCGCGGTACTGGCGCGTCTGCGCGAAGAAGGTATTCCGTTCATCTCCGTGCTGACCGACCCGGTCTACGGCGGTGTTTCCGCCAGCCTGGCGATGCTGGGTGACGTGATCGTCGGTGAGCCGAAGGCGCTGATCGGCTTTGCCGGCCCGCGTGTTATCGAGCAGACCGTTCGCGAAAAACTGCCGGAAGGTTTCCAGCGCAGCGAGTTCCTGCTGGAGCACGGCGCGATCGACCTGATCATTCCGCGCGGCGAACTGCGTCCGCGCCTGGGTAGCCTGCTGGCGCAAATGATGGGCCTGCCGACACCTGTGTACGTCGCGCCTAAAATCGAGCCGATTGTCGTGCCACCGGTGCCTGCAAACATATGACCCAACGTACCCTGGGCGAATGGCTCGCCTACCTTGAGCAGTTGCATCCGTCAGCCATCGACATGGGCCTGGAGCGCTCGCAACAGGTAGCGGCCCGCCTCGGGTTGGGCCGGCCGGCGCCGCGTGTGATCACGGTGACCGGCACCAACGGCAAGGGCTCTACCTGCGCCTTTGTCGCGGCCTTGCTGCAAGCCCAGGGCCTGAAGGTCGGCGTGTACAACTCGCCGCACCTGCTGCGCTACAACGAGCGGGTGCAGCTCAATGGCGTCGAAGCCACTGACGAGCAACTCTGCGAAGCCTTCGCCGCACTTGATGCCGGGCGTGGCGAGATTTCCCTGACCTATTTCGAGATGGGCACCCTGGCGGCGTTCTGGCTGTTCGAGCGTGCGCAGCTGGATGTAGTGGTGCTGGAAGTCGGTCTGGGCGGGCGTCTGGACACGGTCAACGTGGTGGATGCCGACCTGGCGCTGATTACCAGTATTGGCGTCGACCATGCGGACTACCTGGGTAACACCCGTGAGTCCGTGGCCTATGAAAAAGCCGGGATCTTCCGCCAGGGCAAGCCTGCACTGTGCGGCGACCTGGATCCGCCGCATACCTTGCTGGACAAGGTGCGCGAGCTGGATTGCCCGTTCTTCCTGCGTGGGCGTGATTTCAATCTCGAGATTGGCGACCAATTCTGGCAATGGCGCGGGCTTGACGCGCGCGGTCAAACCGTCGAGTTGCGCGACTTGCCACTGCTGAACCTGCCGATGGAAAACGCCGCGCTCGCGCTGCAAGCCTACCTGTTGCTGGATTTGCCCTGGCATGCCGAGCAGATTGCCGCTACGTTGCAGGCTACTCGCGTGGTGGGGCGCCTTGACCGGCGCACGTTCGACTGGGAGGGCAAGCGCCTGAACTTGCTGCTGGACGTGGGGCATAACCCTCACGCCGCTGAATACCTGGCCAGGCGCCTGGCACGCACGCCGCCCGCCGGTCGCCGCCTCGCGGTGTTCGGGTTGTTGTCCGACAAGGACCTGGACGGCGTGGTTGCACCCTTGTTGGGTGACGTCCAGGCCTGGGCGGTTGCACCGCTGGATACGTCCCGCAGTCGTCCTGCCATCGAGTTGCAGGTTGCCTTGCAGAACCTTGGCGCGTCCGTGACGTCCCATGCAAGCGTGACAGCCGCCCTGGAAGCCCAGTGCGCGGTTGCGACGCCTGAGGATGAGATTCTGTTGTTCGGATCATTTTATTGTGTTGCCGAGGCGCTCGAATGGTTGGCCCGGCGCTCCACGGAGGAAGCTGCACATGGCATTACTGGATAGCGCATACAAGCAGCGAATGGTTGGAGCCCTGGTCCTGGTGGCGTTGGCGGTGATTTTCCTGCCGATGCTGTTTTCCCGTCAGGATGAGCAGCGCCAAGTGACCGTTGAAGCGCCAGCTGCGCCCCAGGCGCCTGCGGTGCCTCAGGTTCAGGTTGAGCCGGTGGTGGTTCCCGAGCCGCAAGCGCTGCCGGAAGAAGAGCCGGTGCCGACCGATGACGAAGTGGCTGCACAGCAAGCGCCGTCGATGCCGGTGCAGCCGAGCGTGCCGGTGGTTAAGCCTGCGCCTGCTGCTCCTGCAGTTGCTGCGAAGCCTGCGGCGCCGGCGCCAGCGCCAAAACCTGTGGCCCCGCAACCTGCGGCACCAGGCAAGCCGGACGTGGGCCAGAGCCGTATTGACCCGAATGGCTTGCCGATCAGTTGGTCGATCCAGCTGGCCAGCCTGGCTAACCGCGAAAGTGCTGATGCGTTGCAGAAGAAGCTGCGCACCCAGGGTTACAACGCCTATATCCGCAGCGCCGATGGCAAGAACCGGGTATTCATCGGGCCGCTGATCGAGCGGGCTGAAGCCGATCGCTTGCGGGACCTGTTGGATCGCCAGCAGAACCTCAAGGGTTTTGTGGTTCGCTTCCAGCCCGAAAAAGGCTGAGGCTGCAAGGATTCAAGCTGGGATGCGGTCAATGTGGGAGCGGGCTTGCTCGCGAAGCGGTGTATCAGTCAGCAGATTTATTGGCTGCCCCACCGCCTTCGCGAGCAGGCCCGCTCCCACAAGTGTTTTGGGTGTGCCGCAACAGGCCGGTTTCCCCTATAACTCATTGATTTCAAATGCACTGCCAATCACAGCTTACCGATAGCCCAGCGCTCTGCTAAAATGCGCCGCCTTATCCGTCTGTAGGCTGAACTGTGCCATTTACCTGGGTTGATTGGGCGATCGTTGCAATCGTCGCCATCTCCGCTTTGATCAGTCTGAGCCGCGGCTTCGTCAAAGAAGCATTGTCGCTGCTGACATGGATCATCGCAGGAGTTGTAGCCTGGATGTTCGGCGGTTCATTGTCTGTCTACCTGGCCGGATACATCGAGACACCTTCGGCTCGCGTCATCGCGGGCTGCGCCATCATGTTCATCGCCACGTTGTTGGTGGGGGCAATGGTCAATTATCTTATCGGCGAATTGATACGCGTCACCGGCCTCTCCGGGACCGATCGATTTCTCGGCATGGCCTTCGGCGCCGCGCGTGGCGGCTTGCTGGTGGTCGTGGCGGTCGGGCTGTTGAGCCTGGGGCCGGTACAGCAGGATTCGTGGTGGCAGGAGTCGGTACTCGTGCCAAAATTTCTATTGGTTGCAGATTGGTCCAAAAACCTCATTTTGGGGTGGAGCAGTCAGTGGCTGGCCAGCGGGATCAGCGTACCCGCTGATCTTCCGTTCAAGGAACACCTCTTGCCGGCCAAAACGCCTCAGTAAGTTGTGTTCAGTCAAGATTCATTAAGTAGGGGTTGCGTCGCATGTGTGGCATCGTCGGTATCGTCGGTAAGTCGAACGTGAATCAGGCGCTGTATGACGCGCTAACCGTCCTCCAGCACCGCGGCCAGGATGCTGCCGGTATTGTGACCAGCCACGACGGCCGGTTATTCCTGCGCAAGGACAATGGTCTGGTGCGTGACGTGTTCCATCAGCGCCACATGCAGCGCCTGGTCGGGCACATGGGCATTGGCCACGTGCGCTACCCGACAGCGGGCAGCTCGACCTCGGCCGAAGCCCAGCCGTTCTACGTCAACTCGCCCTATGGCATCACCCTGGCGCACAACGGCAACCTGACCAACGTTGAACAACTGGCCAAGGAGATTTACGAATCTGACCTGCGCCACGTCAACACCAACTCGGACTCCGAAGTACTGCTGAACGTGTTCGCCCACGAGCTGGCCCAGCGCGGCAAGCTGCAGCCGACCGAAGAAGACGTGTTCGCTGCCGTGACTGACGTGCACAACCGCTGCGTCGGTGGCTATGCGGTAGTGGCGATGGTGACCGGCTACGGTATCGTCGGTTTCCGCGACCCCCACGGCATCCGCCCGATCGTGTTCGGCCAGCGTCATACCGACGAAGGCGTCGAGTACATGATCGCTTCCGAAAGCGTGTCCCTGGACGTGCTGGGCTTTACCCTGATTCGCGACCTGGCGCCGGGCGAAGCGGTCTACATCACGGAAGACGGCAAGCTGCACACCCGTCAGTGCGCACTGAACCCGAAACTTACCCCGTGCATCTTCGAACACGTCTACCTGGCGCGTCCGGATTCGATCATCGACGGTGTTTCGGTGTACAAGGCGCGCCTGCGCATGGGCGAGAAGCTGGCGGACAAGATCCTGCGCGAGCGCCCGGATCACGACATCGACGTGGTTATCCCGATCCCGGACACCAGCCGCACCGCTGCGCTGGAGTTGGCGAACCACCTGGGCGTGAAATTCCGCGAAGGCTTCGTCAAGAACCGTTACATCGGCCGTACCTTCATCATGCCTGGCCAGGCTGCGCGCAAGAAGTCGGTGCGCCAGAAGCTCAACGCGATCGAGCTGGAGTTCCGCGGCAAGAACGTGATGCTGGTGGATGACTCCATCGTACGCGGCACCACCTGCAAGCAGATCATCCAGATGGCCCGCGAAGCCGGTGCGAAGAACGTTTACTTCTGTTCCGCCGCGCCTGCCGTGCGTTACCCGAACGTGTACGGCATCGACATGCCGAGCGCCCACGAACTGATCGCCCACAACCGTTCGACCCAGGACGTTGCGGACCTGATCGGCGCCGACTGGCTGATCTACCAGGACCTGCCGGACCTGATCGAAGCCGTCGGTGGTGGCAAGATCAAGATCGAGGAGTTCGATTGCGCGGTGTTCGACGGCAAGTACGTCACCGGCGATGTCGACGAGGCCTACCTGAACAAGATCGAGCAGGCCCGTAACGATTCCTCGAAGATCAAGACCCAGGCGGTCAGCGCGATCATCGACCTGTACAACAACTGAGTAGACACCGGCCCTGAGGGGCCGGTTTTGTATCTTTGATAAAGCATTCGAGTTGAGGAGTAGAGCATGAGTCAGGAATGGGATGCCGGTCGCTTGGACAGCGACCTCGATGGCGTAGCTTTCGATACCCTGGCTGTGCGCGCCGGCCAGCACCGCACCCCGGAAGGTGAGCACGGTGACCCGATGTTCTTTACCTCCAGCTATGTGTTCCGCACTGCGGCCGACGCCGCTGCGCGTTTTGCCGGTGAAGTACCGGGCAACGTTTATTCGCGTTACACCAACCCGACCGTGCGCGCGTTCGAAGAGCGTATCGCCGCGCTGGAAGGCGCCGAGCAGGCTGTCGCCACTGCCACGGGCATGGCTGCGATTCTCGCGGTAGTCATGAGCCTGTGCAGCGCCGGCGACCACGTCCTGGTATCGCGCAGCGTGTTTGGTTCGACCATCAGCCTGTTCGAAAAGTACTTCAAGCGTTTTGGTATTGAAGTCGACTACGTGCCGCTGGCGGACCTGTCCGGCTGGGACGCGGCCATCAAGGCCAACACCAAATTGCTGTTCGTCGAGTCGCCGTCCAATCCGTTGGCCGAGCTGGTGGACATTGCCGCATTGTCCGAAGTGGCCCACGCCAAGGGCGCGATGCTGATCGTCGACAACTGCTTCTGCACCCCTGCATTGCAGCAGCCGCTGAAGCTGGGCGCAGACATCGTTGTGCACTCGGCCACCAAGTTCATCGACGGCCAGGGCCGTTGCATGGGGGGTGTGGTTGCCGGCCGCAGCGAGCAGATGAAGGAAGTGGTGGGCTTCTTGCGCACCGCCGGCCCGACCCTGAGTCCGTTCAACGCCTGGATCTTCCTTAAAGGCCTGGAGACCCTGAGCCTGCGGATGAAGGCCCATTGTGCCAACGCCCAGGCCCTGGCCGAGTGGCTGGAGCAGCAGGACGGCATCGAGAAAGTCCACTACGCCGGCCTCAAGAGCCACCCGCAACACGAGTTGGCCCAGCGCCAGCAACGTGGTTTCGGCGCCGTGGTGAGTTTCGAGGTCAAGGGCGGCAAAGAGGGCGCCTGGCGCTTTATCGATGCGACTCGCCTGATCTCCATCACCGCCAACCTGGGTGACAGCAAGACCACTATCACTCACCCAAGCACCACCTCTCACGGTCGCCTGGCGCCGCAGGAGCGTGAAGCTGCCGGGATTCGTGACAGCCTGATCCGCATTGCCGTGGGCCTGGAAGACGTCGCTGACCTGCAGGCCGACCTGGCCCGTGGGTTGGCTGCCCTGTGATCGAGTGGTCCATGGAGGCGGCGAGCGCCAGTAACGGGCGGGTCGCGCTGGTGACCGGCGCGGCGCGGGGCATCGGCCTGGGGATTGCCGCCTGGTTGATCAGCGAAGGCTGGCAGGTGGTATTGACGGACCTGGACCGTGAGCGCGGTTCCAAGGTGTCCAAGGTGCTCGGCGACAACGCCTGGTTTATTACCATGGACGTGGCCGATGAGCGGCAGGTTGCCCAGGGCGTGGCCGAGGTACTTGGCCAGTTCGGGCGCCTGGATGCGCTGGTGTGCAATGCCGCCGTGGCCGACCCGCGCAACATCACCCTGGAAAGTCTCGACCTGGCTTACTGGAATCGTGTACTGGCGGTGAACCTCAGTGGTCCCATGTTGCTGGCCAAGCACTGTGCGCCCTACCTGCGGGCCCACGGCGGCGCCATCGTCAACCTGGCGTCGACCCGGGCACGCCAGTCGGAACCGGACACCGAAGCCTATGCGGCGAGCAAGGGCGGTTTGCTGGCCCTGACCCACGCGTTGGCTATCAGCCTCGGGCCGGAAGTACGGGTCAATGCCGTCAGCCCGGGCTGGATCGATGCCCGTGACCCGGCTGCACGCCGTGCCGAGCCGCTGACGGATGCGGATCACGCCCAGCACCCGGCGGGCAGGGTAGGCACTGTGGAAGACGTAGCGGCGATGGTGGCGTGGTTGCTGTCGCGCAATGCCGGGTTTGTCACCGGGCAAGAGTTCGTCGTCGACGGCGGCATGAGCAAGAAGATGATTTACACCGAGTAGGGCGGGTCGCGGTCCTGAAGCCATTTTGTCTTTTTCAGAAAAACTTCAAGCAGGCTATTGACTTAGGTCCGCTACCTGCGTAAATTTCGCGGCCTCAACGAAGCAAAGGGTGATTAGCTCAGCTGGGAGAGCATCTGCCTTACAAGCAGAGGGTCGGCGGTTCGATCCCGTCATCACCCACCACTTCTTGAGAGTTTTGCCCTAGGGCAAGACGCAACGTTAAAGGTTGCACCGACGCGCAGCGGTAGTTCAGTCGGTTAGAATACCGGCCTGTCACGCCGGGGGTCGCGGGTTCGAGTCCCGTCCGCTGCGCCATATTTTCCAGGTCTGATGTTTCAGATTTGAGATTGAACAGCCAAGGTTGGTCAGTCAGATGTTTGAAGGCGGTTGAAGGTGACACTTCAGCAGTCTGAGCGATACGCAGCGGTAGTTCAGTCGGTTAGAATACCGGCCTGTCACGCCGGGGGTCGCGGGTTCGAGTCCCGTCCGCTGCGCCATATCTGTTCCAGGGCCCACTGAACGCCCTGAGACGCCAAAGCAAGCCGCCGGCTTGGTTGGATCGATAGCAAAGACCCTGGTCGAAAGACCGGGGTTTTTTGTGTCTGCAATTTGGTGCCGGCGCGACAAGTACAGGGGCCGGCAAGCCAGCCCCGTGGTCCGGGGTCAGAATCCCAGCTTGTCCCGCAACCCGTAATACCAGGCTCCCAGCGCCGCAAACGGCGTGCGCAACAGTTGTCCGCCGGGGAAGGGGTAGTGCGGCAGGCCGGCAAACGCATCAAAACGTTCTGCCTGGCCCCTCAGCGCTTCCGCCAGTACCTTGCCCGCCAAGTGGGTATACGTCACGCCATGGCCGCTACAGCCCTGGGAGTAGTAGATGTTATCCCCCAGGCGACCGACCTGCGGCAGGCGCGACAAGGTCAGCAGGAAATTGCCGGTCCAGGCGTAGTCGATCTTCACGTCCTTGAGCTGCGGGAAGGCCTTGAGCATCTTCGGCCGGATGATCGCCTCGATATTCGCCGGGTCACGCGCGCCGTACACCACGCCACCGCCGAAGATCAGGCGCTTGTCGCTCGTCAGGCGGTAGTAGTCCAGCAGGTAATTGCAGTCCTCGACGCAGTAATCCTGTGGCAGCAGCGTCTTCGCCAGTTCATCGCCCAGTGGTGCGGTGGTAATCACCTGCGTACCACACGGCATCGACTTGGCCGCCAGTTCCGGAACCAGGTTCCCCAGATAGGCGTTGCCCGCGACAATAATGAACTTGGCCCTGACCTTGCCGTGCGCCGTATGCACCACCGGATTGGCGCCGCGCTCGATGCGAGTCGCCGCCGACTGCTCATAAATGGTGCCGCCCAGGGACTCCACGGCTGCCGCTTCGCCCAGCGCCAGGTTCAGCGGGTGAATGTGCCCGCCGCTCATGTCGAGCAGGCCGCCCACATAGTTGTCACAGGCGACCACTTCTCGAATGCGCCGCTCGTCCAGCAGCTCCAGCTGGGTGTGGCCGTAGCGCTCCCACAGGCGCTTCTGCGACTCCAGGTGGCCCATGTGCTTGCTGTTCAGTGCCGCAAATACACCGCCGTCCTTCAGGTCGCACTGGATCTGATACTTGGCCACCCGCTCCCGAATGATCCTGCCGCCTTCAAATGCCATGTCGCCGAGTAATTTCGCCTGCTGGGGGCCGACACTGCGCTCGATCACATCGATATCACGGCTGTAGCTGTTGACGATCTGCCCACCATTGCGGCCCGACGCGCCAAAGCCTACCTTGGCAGCTTCCAGCACTGTCACGCGAAAGCCGTTTTCCAGCAGGAACAGCGCACTGGACAGGCCGGTATAACCGGCGCCAATCACGCACACATCGGTTTCGACTTCACCTTGCAGCTCTGGGCGAGGAGGTACCGCATTCGCAGACGCGGCGTAATACGACTGGGGGTAGGGGGTGTTCGCCATCCTGGAACCTCTGTTTTATATTTTTTACGAGTGCGCCGATCCTACCTGAGTTGAAAATCCGCTGCCAGCCACCGGAAAAATACCGTTGCGCTGGCCACAAATAAAAAATTCGCATATTCATAGGCTTAGCTGCAAAAAAGGTGTTGACACCCCTCGGGAATTCCGTAGAATGCCGCCTCACAGCAGGCACGTAGCTCAGTTGGTTAGAGCACCACCTTGACATGGTGGGGGTCGTTGGTTCGAGTCCAATCGCGCCTACCAAACAAAATCCGCTCTGCTGGGCGGTCTAGAAGGGCTCACCGAAAGGTGGGCCCTTTTTTGTTGCCTGTGTTTCGTCCTGAATGAGGTCTACACCTTCTGATCTATTTCCAGGAGGGCGTAATGGAGACAGGAAAAAGGCGTAGCCATCGAGACTACACGCTGACCTTTAAATTGTCGGTCGTCGACCAAGTCGAAACGGCGAGCTGGGCTGCAAATAGGCTCAAGAGCGCTACCGGATTCAAGGCAAAACCACCGTTCTGACGTGGTTACGCAAGCGTGGTCGGCAAGAGTGGAGCCCCGGCACATAGATTGGCTCGCCGGGGATGGGGTCTGTGCCCGACAGAAACCGACCACTAACGCCATGGCAACGCATCAAAGATGCTTGAAGAACAGTTGGCGTTTTCCAATCAGAAAGCGCAGTTTTTCGAGGCGGTCGTGTATGTCTTGAAAAACGCCTACGGTCTCTCTGTCGTAAAAAAGCGTCCCGGCAATTCCTCGCGCATAAACCAATCCAGAACCTGAGCATCAGCAGGGCTTGCCAGTGCTTGGGGATAAGCCGACAGGCTTACTGCAAACGCAATCGCACCGATGCAACTCGTCTGGTTCTGGATCAGAAAGTTGCCGACTTCGTTCAACAAAAAAGTCAGCGTCGGCCGCGTCTGGGTACCCGAAAGCTGCACCACTTGCTGCGTTGCCAGCCTCAACTTGAACTGCAAGTGGGGCGAGATCGGCTGTTTTCGATCCTGCACCGAAGGCGTTTACTGGTGGTCCGCAAGCGGGCGTAGCACAAGACGACCGACAGTCATCATCGCTTTCTGCGCCATCCGCACCTACTTAAACCGGGTCCTGATCAGGTTGTTCCAATCGGTCCGGAAAAAATCCGGGTAGCTGACATCACCTAACTGCCCGTTCAGAAAGGTGTGGCCTATCTGAGACTTGTGACGGATGCTTTTTCGCGAAAGGTCGTGGTTACCAGGTCCATGAAAGTCTGCACACCGAGTCGGTAGTGCAGGTTACGTCGAGCCGTGAATCAGGATCAAACCGCGCAGCCACTGGTTCATCACTCGGACAGAGCCGGCCAGTATCGCTTGGGAATGTACCAGGAACAGCACGCGAAACACGGCATCCGGTGTTCCATGACGGGCGGCTATGACTGACTGCTACCAAAATGCTTTGGCAGAGCGGGTCAACGGGATCTTGAGGGCGGCGCTTCTGCCTGAGCGACCACAGGATTTCATGCAGTCCGTAGAGCCAAA
Source organism: Pseudomonas sp. 21615526 (assembly GCF_013386245.1). Lineage (NCBI taxonomy): Bacteria > Pseudomonadati > Pseudomonadota > Gammaproteobacteria > Pseudomonadales > Pseudomonadaceae > Pseudomonas > Pseudomonas sp. 21615526. Next base: position 16,658 of record NZ_JACAOM010000072.1, read on the forward strand.
CGTTACTCAGCGCATGCTCAACGAATTATCGCCATCACCCACGAATGGGGGAGCGTCGTGATCGCGCTGCGGGCTTGTCAGGCGTACGCCAGAGAAATCTCGAAACAAAAATATGGCTGCTTTGCTTTGATTTTGTGCTGTATGTATGTACAGTATATCGAGTGGTTAAGGATAGCCACTAATCAGGAGAAGTAATGTCTATGTACTACGCGACACCATATGTATTCACGCCAAGCGCCACGCTCGACAATGGGCCTCAGCTCAGATCAATTATTCAAGCCGGATATCGCTGGATTCAAATTAACCGCGACGTATGCCCGATCAAGACTACCGTGCCCTTGAATAAGGCCGACCTAACCCCGGTTCACGGTCTGGTCATTGAGCCCGCACCAGGCATCGAGAAGGTGCTTATTGACTCAAGCGGAATTGGTCGAAATCCGGAAGTACCTACCGATCCGAGCTATGCAGCGTTTGATTATCAAGGGAAGGTCCGGCCTGCAAGTTTTTTAACGCGGGAAGCTTTTCTGAATCAGAATGAAATTTTTGTCGATGATCCGACAAAATATGTAGCTGGGGACTGGATTGTAATTTCCGATGCTTCAACAGACTTCCATAAGCAGCCGCTTCCACTTGATGGTCCTATGGAAGTTCGGCAGGTTATTCGAGTATTCAGCGGGTCGCTGGTGATCAACAATGTTCTCAAAAAAGGACATCCGGATGGAGCCATTGTTGCTACGTGCGTGCCGATTCGTAACGTTATAATTCGAGGCCTGGAGTTCACTGGGAACTCTGCTGTCGGAGTTCATATTCACTACGGCCAGCATTGTACTATTCAAGATATTACCTCTGTTAACTGGACTGGGCGGTCGCTTGTTCTCATTGATAACGGCGGTAGCAATAACTCAGTCATTGATTGCTACTGTACCGGGACAGAGGCTGGTGGTGGGCCAACACAAAATGCCTGGGGTGTAGTCATGGAAGGTCAGGATTCATCCCGGATGGTGAATAGCGGCGGTGAATTTTGCGGTAATGGCAGTGCAATGAATTACTGTATTGATAGCGTAGCTGTCGATGCAAGAGCCCGCAGGAATAATGTAAATGTCGGCGTATATACTCACTCTATCCGAAGTGGTTATATCCGGCCGAGAACGGAACGTCCTCTAATTCTTGACACATACGAGAGTCCAGAGAACGTTGATTGCTTTATCTTTAGCAAGCGGGGTTTATCATAAGCTCTAGCTGTGTTATGAGTTTGTTCGCCTCTCAATGTTTTAATGTCATTTAAGAGGTAGTGCGAAGAAGGCCGAGTCTTGGCCTTCTTCTCTCAAAAAATAACCCCTGAATGGCTTTCTATTTCCCCCGACACGAAGGCTGCCTAAGACTGGCAGTCATAACTTCTCGCGAGGCGCTCTAAAAAGACTATACGTTCGCATAGTACCGCTTATGCTTTTATTTTAATTTAACGGATGGAGTGCAGCGTGAGGTTGGGCAGGCATTGTTGAATTATTTTTTGAGCTTAAGTTGAATGCGCGTCGCCAGTAGAAACCCAGTATCAGCAGAAATATAGGGCCTGTAGATGGGGAAGAAAGACCATCTTGAAATACATTGAATACAGTAAAGAATGGTATAACCATTGCCATCATTGCAATGTAAAATCTCTTTTGAAATTCATCGCTTTGAGGGATTTTGAAGAAAGGTTTTACGATGCTCCACAGGAATATCAGATAGAACAATCCAGCAAGACCTCCCATTTTCCAAATGGCACCTAAATATTGATTGTGTGGCGTATAACCTGATGTGCTCACATCGTTATCGAAGTAGCCAAGCTCAGAGTTAAAAAGCCCATAGCCACCAAAGCCAGTACCAAATATCGGGCTGCTTATTAAGTCATCAATAATTATCATGTACAGGCCTAATCTTCCTGATGAAACCCCATCCCAATTTCCAGAGTAGATGTTGTCTGTCATCAAAAGTATTTTGGCGAATAATTCAATAAAGTAGTCTGAAAAAATCGCTATTATGGTTGCAGATGTAACGATGGCAAGCGTGATGTATAGAGCAGCTCTAAATATCCTGCCGACTGTCATTTTTCCCGCGAAGAAGCAACATAAGCAACTAACGATTAAACCAAATGCAGCTTGTCTAGATCCACTGCCTAGGACGAGTATTAAGCTGCACAACATTCCAGTGTACGAAATAATCCGTATGCTTTTTTTGGGTTTCATGATTACGCCTAGCGCTAGACAAATCATGAATGCCGTCGAAAAAAATACAGCTATTCCATTTATTCCATTGCTACCATGAAATTTCATGCCGAAAAATGTAGGATCGAAGACGGCGCCGTAAATGACTTCGCCTGGGATACGCTCAAATTCAGTAAATATAGTAACGTGGCCCTTCATGAAAATCGCGTCAACCGTTGCTGCAAGCGCGGTTGCCGTGAGTAGATAGATTAATGTCTTGTTGAACCTGTCAGGGTGAATGCTTGACTCTCCAATGTTTCTACCCAGCAAATAGACCAGGTATGGCTTGAAGAAAAACGCTATGGAGAAAATAGATCTGGCGATGTTTCCCGGCTGGATAAATAATTGTATGTATATAAGTGAGATGAAAGAGAAAATTATGCTGAGCAGAAGCCACTTATTTATCTTGTGGTGAATGATTAGTATGTAAGGGAGGATAAGTAGGCATAGCAAGTCAGATGGGGCAATTTCAACGCCAAGAGCAGGCACGAATATTCTTAGTGGAATGCACAGTAAAACAGATGATAAAAATAAAAGCATGTTCGACTATCCCTGTAGTAACAAAACTTAAAAAAGCACACTTCATGCATTCTTTATTGTCTTGAGCGCCTTTTGAGGCAGCGTCATGCCGCCCATCTGCGCGCCAGAATAGTTAACTTGTCATGGCAAGCTTGCCGAAAGCGCGAAACGTGTTCGAAAATTGATAAGTGGCATGATGGTTCCTTTGTATCGCGGTAATCGAAGATCCGTTCGAATTGCTGAAATTGTAGACGTGTTTCGGTGTAGTGAGAGGATTTCGAGTTGCTCGGTTCGGCAGGACACTGTGAATGGTTGATTACTGTAGGAATAGACAACGCTAAGTTAATGATTTTTATAAGGTTAAACGGGAAATTCGTAGCCTTTCAAAGGGCGAATTTTCCCCTATGGATCAATCGGTTGCAGATTTCTCGGGATCACCTTCAAATGGTGGGGGGCGCTGGCTCGAGTCCTATCGCGCCGACCAAACAGAATCCGCTTTGCTGGGCGGTCTGGAAGGGCTCACCGAAAGTAGCGCCCTTTTTTGTTGCGATTTGCGAAGCCTTTTCAACCTACCTCCTCAAAATGACAATTCGGCGTCCCTTCCTGGCTTGTCGATTTATCCCGTTGTGCTTCTTTCGAGCGTGCTTCGGCATCTTCTTTTCCCGTCTCCCATGAGCCTCCCTGAACGCCACAACGTAGATCACGCGCCCGATACGCGTGATGCGTATGTCGGCGTCGGTGGGCAACAGCTAGAGGGTGCTGCTTTCGTAGAATTTTTAGCTGTATGCATGTACAGTTGTTTCGCCAAAAAATGGCCATGGGAAATCAGGAGAAGTCATATGTCAATTTACAGCGATACCCCTTATGTTTTTACGCCGGATCCCTCTGCGGATAACGGCCCTCAACTTCAGTCGGTGATGAAGGCCGGATACCGCTGGATTCAAATCAATGGCACTGACTGCCCGATCGGGACAACAGTCCTGCTAAACCGTGATGACAATTGGCCCTACAGTGGGCAGATCATCGAGCCAGCACCAGGGATCGATAAGGTCACTATCGACGTTTCAGGGATCGGTCGTAACCCGCTGGACCCAACAGATCCGAGTTATGCCGCCATCGACTACCAGGGGAATGTTCGCCCGGGCAGTTATCTGACCGCGCCGGCCTACGTCAATACGACCGAAATCTCCGTGGCTGATACCACTCCGTACACAAACGGTTCCTGGATCGTCATCTCGGATGCTTCAACCGATTTTGCAACCTACCCGATGCCACTCGACGGCCCGCTGGAGGTTCGCCAGGTTATTTATGTGCTGGCTAACTCATTGATTGTTAATCGCGTAATCAAACGTGATCATCCCCAGGGCGCAATCGTGGCTTTATGTGACCCGATTAAAAACGTGTACATCCGCAACCTTGAATTCACCGGGGACGCTGCGGTAGGGCTGCATCTGCACTACGCACAACACTGTGTGATCGAGAACATCACGTCGGTCGACTGGACTGGGCGCTGCATGCTGCTGCTGGACAACGGTGGTGAGTACAACACCATTCTTGATAGTTATTGCACGGCTACAGAGCCAGGTGTCGATCCTGAACAGACCGCCTGGGGTGTCGTCATCGAGGGGCAGGACTCTACCCGCGTGATTAATTCAGGTGGTGAAAATTGCGGCTTGGGGATGGGGATGAATTACAGCATTGATTGTGTGTCGATTAACGCAAGGGCTCGCCTCAATACAGTAAACGTTGGGGTCTATACCGCATCCATTCGTACGGGGTTCCTTCGACCTGCGACCGAATTCCCTCTGATCCTGGATAACGTCATCACTTCAGACTGCGTTGATTGCTATATGGTTGAACCCATACCTTTTTCCGGATAATCATGGAAAAAAAGCCCGCATTGAGCGGGCTTTTTTATTGGGAATATTTATTCCCAGGGTATAGGTTCGCGGCCAGCGCCGTTGCGACGCTCAGCAACAGAGCGGCCGCAATTGTCCCTTGGTAATCATTGGCCAACACAGAAGCAGGGCCAGGTAGGGCCGATTCGAATGGGCGCTGAATCGCCAGGATGCCGCGGAACCTGTAAAGCGCCCGTCCAGACGCAGTTCTGCAGCCATTGTCATGCACTCGATTTTCTCGTCTTGCCCCTTCAGATTGCGCTTCGCAAGTCTTTCGCCTGAATGTCCTGGGGATTCCGTTCGGCAACGTTAGGACTTTTCCGAGGTTAAAGATGGCGTCGTACTACTACTCTTCCTGTGTTGTTCCGAAGGATCGATAGGCCTGCCCCGATTCGTCATAAATAACTACAGAGAGCTGCCCCATGCTTCAACTCGACTTCTATTCAACGCTGGTCGCCGCCTCCCTGGTGCTTTTACTTGGGCGCGGGCTGGTCGCTCGAGTCGGTTTCCTGCGCACTTACAATATTCCGGAGCCGGTGGCCGGCGGTTTAGTGGTGGCGGTGCTGCTCCTGGTCCTGCGTATGCTCGCTGGCATTGAGGTCCGGTTTGATTCGTCGCTGCAGACGCCACTGATGTTGGCTTTCTTTGCCACCATTGGTTTGAATGCGGATTTCGCCAGCCTGAAGAAAGGCGGGCGGGTGCTGGGGATTTTCCTGCTGGTGGTGACGGCGCTCCTGGTGGTCCAGAACGCGATGGGGATTGCGCTGGCCAAGGCGCTGGGGCTCGATCCATTGATGGGGTTGTTGGCGGGCTCCATTACGCTGTCGGGTGGGCACGGGACCGGCGCGGCCTGGGGCGCGGTGTTCAGCGAGAAGTATGGCGTGGCGTCGGCGTCCGAACTGGCCATTGCTTCCGCGACCTTTGGCCTGGTGCTCGGCGGCCTGATTGGCGGCCCGGTCGCTCGCCTGCTGATCAAGCGCGTCCAGACGCCCGCCCTGGCGCCGGTACAACCGCTAGGGCCAAAAGGGTTCGAGCAGCCGAATCAAGAGCGCATGATCACCTCCTTCTCGTTTATCGAGACCCTGGCGCTGCTCGCCATCAGCCTGCAAGTGGGCACATTCCTCAGCGGTTTTATCCAGGGCACGGCCTTTGAGCTGCCGACGTTTGTGTGTGTCTTGTTTGTCGGTGTGGTGTTGCGTAATGGCCTGTCGGCGCTGGGCTGGCACCAGGTATTCGAGCGCGAAGTCTCGGTGCTAGGGAATGTCAGCCTGTCGTTGTTCCTGGCGATTGCATTGATGTCGCTCAAGCTCTGGGACCTCGCCGCGCTGGCCCTGCCGATTTTCATCCTGCTGGCTGCGCAGGCGTTGATGATGGCGCTGTTTGCGATTTTCGTGACGTTCCGGGTGATGGGGAGCAACTATGACGCGGCGGTCCTGGCTGCGGGGCACTGCGGTTTCGGGCTCGGTGCCACGCCAACTGCCATTGCGAACATGCAGGCGGTGACCCAGCGTTTCGGGCCATCGCAGATTGCATTTCTGGTGGTGCCGATGGTGGGCGCCTTTTTCATCGATATCACCAATGCGATCGTGATCAAGTTGTACCTGGCGCTGCCGTTCCTGGGCGTCGCGGGATAAACGCGGTTTACCGGATTTGCCGTTTAATGACTCGCCAGGTCCTGCTTGCCCAGGACCTCGTCAATCACCCCAAGCTGCCAGGTGAAATACGGATTGAACGTCAACCGCGCGTGCATCTTGCCCGGCTCACGGTAGCCCCAGTCCGAATACCACACGTCGGCCCCCTGTTCGCAGGCGCGGGTTGCGTCGTCCGTCTGGCCGTTCCAGCAAAATCGCAGGCTGCCCTGTTCGCCATACAGAGCGTTGTCGGGTGAGAACAGCAACCCCATGTGGGAGAACTGGCTGATCCGCAACTCCGGCAGGTAGTCGGTACGCGCTTTTACACGGCGGGTATCCCAGGCGCTCTCTGGCAATGTGCCGTACCAGGCGAGGCGGCTATGGGGGTTGCTGAAGCGTTGCTGGAAGGTCTCCAGCACGTAGTGCGTATCGAGTACTGAGTCGTGGGCTGCGACGGCAATGAACACCGGCTTGTCATAGGGGCGCCGCTCCAGGTCCTGGCGGGCTAGCCGGCTGCTGCGGTAGAACTGGGCAAAACCGTTGGTGGGCACTGTCATGTAGCGCACCAGGCTCTGTTGTGGCCGGCTGGCGTCTGGCGCCAGCAGCCAGGGGCGCGCCCAACTGATCAGGGGTGTCAGCCAGTCGTAGGTCATGCTGGACTGGAACGCGGGAGAGAACAGCAGCAGCCCCGCGACGTCGTCGTGTTTGTAGGCGTAGTCGAGTACCAGGTTGGCGCCGGTGGAAAAGCCGCCGAGGTAGATTTCTCCTACCTCTGCGCGAAGGATCGCAGCCTGTTCGTCCACCACCCGGCGCCAGTCTTCCATGCGTACCTGCAGCATGTCGGCCGGTTGCGTGCCGTGGCCGGGCAGCAGCACGGTCCTGACCAGAAAGCCGCGGGCGGCCAGTGCGCTGCCGATATCGTGGAAAGACCAGGGTGAGTCACCCAGGCCATGCACGAGAATGATCCCGCGCTTGGGGGCACCCGCCGGGCGCCATTCCTGCGGGGCGTTCCAGTTGAGTTCGGCATCCTTGTCGGTGCCCTGGAAGTCACGATGGTCCCGCAGCCATTGCAAGGTAGCGGCGCGATACGCTTCGAATGACTTCTGGCCAAGCGGCATGCCCGGTTCTGCCAGGGCTGTCGTGCAGAGCAATAGGGCGAGCATGCCGCAAGCAACGCTTCGGAGCGTTCTGCGCATCGATGGACGGGGCTGCATACAGGTGTGGTTGTTCAAGGCAGGTTCTCAACGGAGCGTAACCGTAAGGTCATGCACGATAATGACCTGCCTTGTATCGCCGAAAGTGCGAAACAGTAGCAAGACGTTTCCGATGATCTCAGAAACGATCCAGCCGGTAGGGCTCAAGCGCCGGCAGCCCGTTGGACGCGGCCGCAGGCGATGCCAGCCGTGCAATCAACTCCGCCGTCACCGCAGCCTGCGTCAGGCCCAGATGCTGATGCCCAAAGGCAAGCAGCACCTTGCCCTTGCACACCTTGTCGATAATCGGCAGCGAGTCCGGCAGGGAAGGGCGAAACCCCATCCACGGCGTCGCGTCCTCGGCACTCAAGTCACGACGAAACAGCCCCTGGCTCAGCCGATGCAACTGCCACGCGCGTTCCATGTTCGGTGGGCGATCAAGGCCGGCGAACTCCACGGTACCTGCCAGCCGCAATCCGCCGTCCATGGGCGTCATGATGAACTTGCGCTCCAATGACGTGACCGCAAACGGCAACCGTCCATGCTCATGGGGCAACATCAGGTGATAGCCGCGCTCTGTATCCAGCGGGACCTTTTTGCCAGTCAGTGCGCCGGTCAGGCTGGCTGAGTGCGCACCGCATGCGATCAACACCTGGCGCGCGGCCACGGTGCCTTGGTCGGTCCGCAATGAAACACCGTGCTCGTCCAGCTTCCCGCCCACGACCTGGCGCTTGAGAAATTGCACCCCGCTGGCTTTGGCCGCTTCCATCAGCTCGCAAACCACCCCATAGGGATCGAGAAAATGCCCGGTGCGAGGAAAGAACAACCCGCCCTGAATCCCTTTGCTGAGTTGTGGCGCCGCGTCCTGCACCCCGCTGGCGTGCCAGTGGTCCACCGGCACTTCCTGCTGACTCATGCGTGCCTGCAATGCATCAATGGCCTGTCGCGACTCGGCGCGCTCGAAGACCAGCAACGAGCCGTCTTCGCGCATCAGGTGCGGGCGCTCGATGCTGCCCAGCAGCCGGTGCCAGGCGCCCAGGCTGCCTTCATTGAGCGCGCGGATCCCGGCGACGGTGCGCTGGAAGGGCGCCGGGCGCAGGTTCAGCAGCAGCCGGGTAAACCACGGCAGTGCACGCGGCAGGTATTTCCAGTCCAGGCGCAGCGGGCCCATCGGGTCCATGAGCATGGCGGGCAAACGCGTCAGGATCGACGCATCCGCGATGGGGAACACTTGCTCGGTCGCCAGGTGGCCGGCATTGCCGAACGAGGCGCCGTGGCCGGGTTCCTGCTGATCGATGATGACCACCCGCCGGCCCTGGCGCGCCAGTTGCAGCGCGCAGGCGACGCCGATGATGCCGGCGCCCACTACGGCGACGTCTGGCATGACGTTATCGGACATGTTCTAGGCTTCCCTCTGACCGTCGAGCAAGCGCCGCAGCAGCAATGGGTTGCCGTGTTGCAGGGCCGTCGGCAGCAAGCTATCCGGGAAATCCTGGTAGCACACCGGCCGCAGGAATCGCAGGATCGCGGCGGTGCCCACCGAGGTGGTGCGTGAGTCCGAGGTGGCCGGGAATGGTCCTCCGTGCACCATCGCATCACACACTTCAACGCCGGTCGGCCAGCCGTTGACCAGCAGGCGACCGGCCTTGCGTTCCAGGGTCGGCAGCAGCGCGCGGGCAGTTGCCAGGTCGTCGTCATCCAGATGCAGTGTGGCGGTCAGTTGGCCCTCCAGGTGTTCGCTGACCCGGCGGACCTCATCGACGTTGGCACATTGCACGATCAATGACGCGGCGCCGAATATCTCGGCTTGCAGGCTGTGATTGGCGAGAAAGTCCCGGGCCTGGGTCACGAACAAATGGGCCTGTCCCTGGTTCGGCCCTTCTGCCGGCAGACCGGTACCTGCGAGCTGAGCATGCCGGGTCAGGGCGCTGACGCCGTCTTCGTAAGCCTTGAAGATCCCCGGTGTCAGCATGGTCTGGGCAGTGCTGTATCGAAGCAGGTTGGCAGCCGTGCCGACGAAGTGGTCCAGCGCTTGCCCTGCAGCGGCAATCACCAGCCCGGGGTTGGTGCAGAACTGGCCGGCACCCTGGGTCAGGGACGCGACAAAACCTTGTGCCAATGCTTCACCGCGTGCGCTCAACGCAGCGGGAAACAGGTAGACCGGATTGATCGAGCTCATCTCTGCATACACCGGGATCGGCTCGGGGCGCGCCTGGGCCGCCTGGCACAAGGCAATACCGCCGCTGCGCGAACCGGTGAAACCCACGGCCTTGATGCGCGGATCGCACACCAGCGCGATACCGACCTCGCGGCCCGAGCCATACAACAGCGAAAACACACCCTCAGGCAGGCCACATTGCTGAACGGCCCTGGCCACCGCGCGGCCCACCAGTTCGCTGGTGCCAGGATGCGCGCCGTGTGCCTTCACGATCACCGGGCAACCGGCCGCCAGTGCCGACGCGGTATCACCGCCCGCCACCGAGAATGCCAACGGAAAATTGCTCGCGCCGAACACGGCCACCGGCCCCAGCGGTACGTGGCGTTGACGCAGGTCCGAGCGAGGCAGCGGCTGGCGGTCCGGTTGTGCAGTATCCACCCGCACATCCAGCCATTCACCCGCGCGCACGGTGCGGGCAAAGGTGCGCAATTGCTGGCAGGTGCGCCCGCGTTCGCCCTGGATGCGTGGGCGGGGCAGGCCGGTCTCGGCCATCGCCCGTTCAATCAGTTCATCGCCCAGGGCTTCGATTTCGTTGGCGATGGTTTCAAGGAATTCGGCGCGAGCCGCCAACGGCGTTTCGCGATAGCTATCGAAGGCGCTCCAGGCCAACGCACAGGCGTGTTCGACATGTTCGGCGGTGCCGCCGGCGTAGGCGGGTTCCAACGCAAGGTTGGTGGCAGGATTGATCGCCCGGATGGCCTCGCGGCTGCCTGGAATGGAGTGCTGACCAATCAGCATGGTGCCCGTCAGAGTCATGGCGTAGTCCTGGAAAGTAAAGATTGGCTTGGCGAAGAGAATCCACTGTGGGAGCTGTCGAGCCCCAGCGAGGCTGCGATGCAGGCGCTGCGGTCTGGCAGGTACACCGCAGTGATCCCATCGCAGCCTCGCCGGAGCTCGACAGCTCCCACATTTGATTTTTGCTGCCTTGAATAGTGTTAAGCGACGTTCTGCTCGGCCGACCAGTTGGCGTACCACTGGCGGAACAGCGCGTACTGGTTCTCTGCATAACGACGCTGGGCATCGCTGAGGGCATCGGTCTCGTTGAAGTGCAGGGTGTATTCCTTGTCGCCGTTGAGCACCATCAGATGTTTGTAGAACAGCACCAGGTCGCAGCCTTCGTCGAAGGACGACAGCACCGCCAGCGCCGACTCCAACTCCCGCGCCTGGCGACGTGCAGTGGCGTCGCCCTTGGCGGCTTTCTTGCTCAAGGCCACCAGTTGCAGGACTTCCCGTGGCAGTGCATTGCCGATGCCGGTGATTGCGCCGGTGGCGTTGCAGTTGACGAAGCCGTGCACCACTTGGGTATCCACGCCGACCATCAAGGTCACGTCATCGTCCTTGGAGGTGATGTGTTCGGCCGCGTAGCGCAGGTCTGCAGCACCGCCGAATTCCTTGAAGCCGATCAGGTTCGGGTACTCGCGACGCAGTTCGAAGAACAGGTCGGCGCGGGTGGCGAAGCCGTAGTAAGGGCTGTTGTAGATCACCGCCGGCAGGTTTGGCGCCGCCTTGAGGATGGCTGCAAAGTGATCCTTTTGCGCCGTCGCCGATGCGCCACGGGACAGCACCCGCGGGATGACCATCAAACCATGGGCGCCGACCTTCGCCGCATGCGCTGCATGGGCCACGGCTTCACGGCTGTTGACCGCGCCGGTGCCGACGATGGTCGGCACACCGGCGGCCACCAGGCGCGCCACGCCTTCCTGGCGCTCGGCCTCGGTCAGCAACGGCCAGTCGCCCATGGAGCCGCAGTACACCACCGCGCTCATGCCGATATCGATCAGTTCGCGGCCCTTGGCGACCAGTGCGTCAAAGTCCGGTTTGCGCTGGGCGGTGCACGGCGTCATCAATGCAGGGATGCAACCGGTGAAGATAGTGGTATTCATTGTTTCAGCTCCAGTTTGATTGAAGGGGCGGGGGTGGTTCAGATGCCCCACGCGAAGGGGTCCTGTTCGTCGATCAGCAAGGTGCTGTCGGCGGTCATGTAGGCGCGGCCGGTGATGGAAGGGCGCACACGTTCGCCCTCCCATTCATAGCTGCCTTCGAATTGGCTGCCGGTGATGCTGGCTTGTATCCACGGCTCACCGGCGGCGAGTTTCCCGTCGGCCGCCAGGCATGCGAGCTTGGCGCTGGTGCCGGTGCCGCAGGGCGAGCGGTCGTAGGCCTTGCCTGGGCACATGACAAAGTTGCGGCTGTCGGCCTGGGGGTCGTCGGCGAACAGTTCGATATGGTCGATCAGGGCACCGTCTTCGCCGTGGATGCCCTGGGCTTCGAGGGCCTTGAGCATTGTCCAGGTGTAGTCGGTCAGTGCTTCGACGTTGTTCATTTCCAGCGCTTGGCCATGATCGGAAACCAGGAAGAACCAATTGCCGCCCCAGGCGATATCGCCGTAGACCAAGCCATGTCCAGGCACTTGCACCGAGACATGCTGGCGATAGCGATAGGCGGGCACATTGCGCAAAGTGACCGCGCCGTTGGCGTGCAACGTGGCGCTGACCGGGCCGACCGGCGTGTCGATCTTGTGCACCCCCGGCGCGATCTGCCCCAGGTGATGCAGCGAGGCAACCAGGCCGATGGTGCCGTGGCCGCACATGCCGAGGTAGCCGGCGTTATTGAAGAAAATCACGCCGCAGGTGGCATCGGCCGAGACCGGCGCGCAATACAGCGCGCCCACCAGTACATCGTTGCCACGGGGCTCCAGCAGGCACGCCCTGCGCCATTGGTCATGCCGGGTGCGCAGGTCGTCGAGCTTGTCGACCATGGTCTCGCCGGCCAGCGGCGGGAACCCCGTCATCACCAGGCGGGTGGGTTCGCCGCCAGTGTGGGAATCAATGATGTGCACTCGTTTCATAGAACAATCCATCCAGTGGTTGGCTGAGGCTCAGGAAGCAAGCTGCACTCGGCCGATGTCGGGCTCAGGGGCTTCGCTTTCGTCGTCTTCGGTTTCCAGGCGAACCAGGTGCGCCGGCACGCCGGTGGCCGCGCCCCAGTAATAAATCCCCAGCGCGCAAGCGGCGACGACCACGGTGTCGAAGGGATGGCCGAGGATGCCCAGGCCACCGAAGCTGCCGAGCTTCGACAGGATGATGGTCACGGCGTAGAAGCCGATCAGCCAGGCGGAGGAGCGAACCTGGCGGCCCAGGCTCAGGTGCAGGGTCGGCACAAAGCGCCCGCACAGCAGGTACACCACGAACATCAGGATTTGCAGGCCGAGCAGCCACGACACGGTGCTCCAGCCGGACCAGTAGACGATCAGCGCGGCGATGATGAACGACAGCGGGCCGAGCAAGCCCATCCACTTGACCCGGAACGGGCGCGGCAGGTCAGGTGCATTGCGGCGCAGGGCGGCCACGGATACCGGCGCCACGGCGTAGCTCAAGACCAGCGCGGCGGACACCACGTTGATCAGCGCTTCCCACGACGGGAAGGGCAGGGTCCAGAACACCGACAGGCCAAAGGTCAGCCACAGCGCCGGGCGCGGGATGCCGGACTTTTCATCGATGCGGGTGAAGATCTTGAAGAAGGTTCCGGTTTGCGCCCAGCCGTAGATCACCCGTGGCGTGGCGTTCATGTAGATATTGCCGCAGCCGCTGGGGGAGATTACGGCGTCGGCGACTACCAGGTACGCCAGCCAGCCCACACCCAGGGCGAGCGCGATGTCGCGGTACGGCAGGGCCAGTTCCTTGGCGACGCCGGCCCAGCCGTTGGCGAGCATTTCGGTGGGAATGCCGCCGAGGAAAGCGGTCTGCAACAGCACGTAGATTGCAGTGGAGAGCAGCACCGACAGGATCAGTGCAATTGGAATGGTGCGTTGCGGGTTCTTCACTTCGCTGGCCACCGAGATGATCGGCGTCAGACCCAGGTAGGCGAAAATCACCCCGCCGGCAGACACGGCCATTTCAACCCCCGACAGGCCGAACGGCGCGAAGCCCTGGGCGTGGAAATTCTCCGGCTTGAAAAAGGTGAACAGCACGCCGATCACCAGCAGCGGCACGATGAACTTGAACACGCTGACCAGGTTATTGGCCATGGCGAAGGTCTTCACGCTGCGGTAGTTGAGGGCGAAAAACAGCGAGAGCAGCGCAAACTGCACGAACCAGCCGAGGACGGTGGGGTTGCTGGAACCCGCCTGCGTCAACTCGGGAAACCACGCCGCGGCGTATTGGCGCGAGGCGACCACTTCAATTGCCACCAGGCTTGAAAACGCGATCAGCGTGATAAAGCCCATCAGGTAGCCCAGCAGCGGGCCGTGGGAATAGACCGGGTAGCGCACCACGCCGCCGGCGCGGGGCAATGCCGCCCCCAGTTCGCAATACACAATGCCCAGCAGCAACACGGCGAAGCCGCCCAGCAACCAGGAAAAAATCCCCGCCGGTCCGGCGATGGCGGAGACGTGACTGGCCGCGAACAGCCAGCCCGAACCGAAGATCGCTCCCAGTCCGATAAAGGTGAGGTCGATCAATGAAAGCTGTTTCTTGAACTTGCCTTGGGCTGACATGGCGGCGCCTTCTTGTGGGTTATTGGATAGGCATGCAGTGGCCATACAGTGAACCCATCAACGGCGCCGCGATTGATGTTTTGCGCAGGCTGCGATGACGAAATCAGCACAATTGCGAGTGCTCGACAGGGCTACCGCCATGCGGCAATCTGCTCGCCAGGCACCGCCCGCCGGGCGCCTGGCCTGTCCGCAAAATGCAGGAGAGAGCGTCATGATGCAGAGCGCGTTCGCGACCCTATGCCAAGGGAGCGAGTCGAATCGTCCACAGACCATCGAAGAATTACTGGCCGGCGTGGGGTTGCTGTTGCCGATGCTGGACGTGATTCCCAATGCCGCGATCTTTATCAAGGACGTGCAGGCGCGCTACGTATTGGCCAACCGCACCCTGGTGCAGCGGTGCGGCTTGAAGGACTTGCAACCGCTGTTGGGAAAAACCAGCGCCGAGGTATTTCCCGCGCAGTTGGGGCCCGGCTATACCGAGCAGGATCGGCGGGTGCTGGAGCAGGGATTTGTCCTCGAAGACCAGTTGGAACTGCACCTCTACGGTACCCGCGAGCCGGGTTGGTGCCTGACCCACAAATGGCCGCTGCACAGCCGCGACGGTGCAATCATCGGCCTGGCGGGCATCTCGGTCGACCTGCAAACCGCCAGCGAAACCCACCCGGCCTATCAACGGCTGGCGGCGGTGGACGAGCACATCCGGGCGCATTTCAATCGGCGGGTCACGTTGGGTGAACTGACGCGGATCGCCGGGATTTCCGTGGCGCAACTGGAGCGCTACTGCAAGCGCGTGTTCCACCTGACACCGCGCCAGATGATCCAGAAGGTACGCCTGGAACATGCGCACCGGCTGCTGCATACCGAGCTGCCGATCACTGAGGTGGCGTTGCAGTGCGGGTATACCGACCACAGTGCGTTTACCCGGCAGTTCAAGGCGTTGACCGGGTTTACGCCGCGCCAGTATCGGCAGGCGACCAGTGTGCGGTGATGTCTAATTGGATCTACGTGAATGTCATGAGCAGCGGTGGCGCCAACAAGGAGGGCGCCAACGCTCTTCGCAGTTGCGCAAACCTGGTCAGTTTTATCCCTGCCGTTGGTGCGACTTATCAAGTCGTCCAGTCCGTGCCGGTGAGTGGCTGCGTGGTGGATGTCACCGACAAAAGCACCGGGGGCTCTCCCGATTCGTTCAGAAGAGAAGCGGTTATCGGTGGGTGTTCGCCTTGACTCAGTAGGACGGCGTCACCTGGGTAATCACTGGCCGGCCTTCAACGTTTCAAGCATCGCCTGTGCTGCCAGCGCATGCACCTTGCGCGTCGGATGCCATTCATCCCAGTAGTAATGCGCATCCGGGTTTTCACACACCGGCTTCACGTCCGGATAGGTGTGTTGGCAGGGCGTATCCAGGTCTTTCAACCCCGCCACCTGGGGAGCTGCGCGCAGCTTGTCGCTGAACGCCACGTGGTCGAAGTAGCTGATGCTGACCTGATGCGCCTTAGCCAATGTGCTCAGCACAACCGGCAGTTTTTGTTCCAGTACCTGCTGGTAGTTTTTCGCGTTCTCGACTTGATTGCCCTGCACCACCACGGCTGGCACATGACTCAAATCCGTGGTGCCCACTATCATCACGTGTTTTGCGCCCGCTGTAATCAGTGTCTCGGTGGCTTTCTGAATATTTGCCACGCTGTTCTGGCTGAGTACGGCAACCGACTCGGGGTGCGAGAAGTCGGCCCATTCAAAAAAGTCGTTGGCCGAGATGAAAATGAAAAATAGCGCCTTCGGGTCGGCTTTGTGTGCCTTGGCGGACTTCAGGTAGTCAGCGATCTGGCCTGAAACGCCGGTGTCGCGGGCGGGCTCCATCCAGGCGTAGTAGTTGCCATTGCCACTCTTGGCGCCGCCCACTGCGTAGTCGGTCAAGGGTGTTTTCAAGGCGTGGGCCAGGTTCTCGACGGCAGTCGGGCCATTGCTCCAGTGGCCCTTCCAGTACAACGAGCCGGGCAGTTCCTGGGCATCCTTGACCTTCAGAGTGGCCAGGGTCTTGGTGAAGCGTTCACCCGCACCGTTATCGGAGTAGCTATCGCCGAACGCATAGAGGTGATCGTAGCGGGGAGCGCCAAAGGCGGTGGAGGCGGTCAGTACCAATAGAGCGGCCAAGCAAGCGCGTAGAGTCATTGGAAATCTCCCGGGTGGTGCTCCAAGAGTACTGGCGGTGAAGTGCATGCCCGCGGGCGGTTGCGACCTGTGTGTAGCTGAGGGCGCAAAGACTGTCCTGTATGCGACAGGTGGCTATCGCTGGTAGTGTCCGCAGAATTGGGCATTCACATCAGGAAGATTGAGATGGCATCAGCGATAGAGTTGTCTTTTGAAGTTACGGAGCAAGAGCGCCAGGCCATCCTTCAGCCGCTGAGGGCATACAACATCAGCCAATGCGGCGAGAACCCGTTCGAAACGTTCGGGCTGTTACTGCGTGATCCCGCCAGCCAGGAAGTGGTGGGCGGCCTGTACGGGAAAATTTCCTATGGCTGGATGTTCATTGAGCTGTTGAGCGTGCCTGAGTCAATGCGCACTCAAGGCATGGGCTCGCGGCTGATGCGCGCGGCTGAGGAGCTGGCACGGGAGAAAGGGTGTGCGGGGATCTGGCTGGACACCTTCAGCTTCCAGGCGCCCGGGTTCTACCGGAAGCTGGGTTTCAGCGAGTTCGGGCATATTGCCGAGTACCCGCCAGGACACACGCGCCACTTTTTCCAGAAGCACCTGGGCTGAGGGCTAGCGGGTCACCGACCGCCACGTGACCAAGCCGTCCAGCCCTTTATCGGACTTCAAGTACCTGAGCACGTTCTGCGCCTGGGCCTTCTCTTCAAACGGGCCGACAAATGCCCTCTAACGCTTCAAACACCCACAAACTTTATTGGATTGCAGCAACAATTTTTCTTGTTGGACACCTCCCTCCCCAAGCAGCAAAGATGCGGCCACTGACGCTCGACCTTCCAGGTCAACAATAAAAAATCGAGCCGGGCTGCACGCCGTTTTCTTGCAGTGAACCCTTTGTTCACTACCTGCTTTACTGGCGCCGCAGCGCGCACTTAAGGACCTCACCACCATGCAAACTGTTGTGAACCTATGGCCGCTGATTGGCGTACTCGTCATCGTGGTCGGCTTTGTGTTGCGCTTCAATCCGCTGCTGGTCGTCACGGCGGCAGCGATTGCCACCGGGTTTGCCGCCCACTTTCCACTGGAAAAGATCCTCGCCACCATGGGCGACGGCTTTCTCCAGACTCGCGCCTTGCAATTGATCCTGTTGTTGCCCCTGGCTGTCATCGGCTTGCTGGAGCGCCATGGCTTGCGCCTGCATGCGCAAAACTGGATCGCGCGCTTTGAGCGGGCCACGGTTGGGCGCTTGCTGATCATCTATCTCTTTGTGCGTGAATCCACAGCGGCCATGGGCCTGACGAGCCTGGGCGGGCACCCGCAGATGGTGCGCCCGTTGCTGGCGCCGATGGCGGAAGGTGCGGCGGAAAAACGCTATGGCAAACTCCCCGACAAGCTTCGCCACAAGGTCCTGGCCATGTGTGCCGCGACCGACAACGTCGGGCTGTTTTTTGGCGAGGATATCTTCGTCGCCTTTGGTGCGATTGCGTTGATGCACACCTTCCTGCTGGGTTCGGGGATTGATGTCGAGCCTCTGCACATTGCGGTCTGGGGCATCCCGACGGCGATCTGCGCCTTCATCATTCACGCCATTCGCTTGCACCGCTTTGACCGAATGCTGACCCGAGAGCTGTTACCGGCCAACACAGCGGAGGCGGCGCAATGATCATTTCCATTCAATACCTGTACTGGCTGGCCGGCGTTCTGCTGGTGATCACCGCCGGGATGATCCTGATGGATCGCACCCACCCCAAGCGCTGGTCGAGTTCGTTGTTCTGGCTGCTGTTTGCCATTCCGTTCCTGGTGGGGGAGCGCCTGCCCTCGGTGGTGGTCGGCGTGGGCGTGGTGGTGATGGCACTCATCGCGGGCCTGGGCGGCGTAGGCCGCGGCGCGCATGCCCAGTTGCATGACAAGGCCGCACGGGCCAGCGCTGGTCGCCTGGGGCATAAATTGTTTATCCCGGCATTGGCCATTCCGTTGACCACAGTGATCGGCTCGGTATTGCTCAAACACACCGAGATCGGCGGCGTGCCGCTGCTGGACCCGAAGAACACCACCTTTGTTTCCCTGGGTATCGGCTGCCTGATTGCACTGGCACTGGCCTGCTGGCTGACGCGGGACACCCCGGTGCAAGCCCTTCGCGAATCCCGGCGCCTCACCGAAGCACTGGGCTGGGCGATGGTGCTGCCGCAGATGCTGGCGATGCTCGGGCTGTTGTTCAACGAAGCGGGCGTGGGCACAGCGGTGGCGCACATCACCACCACCTATATCAACCTGGATTACAAGCTGGTAGCGGTGATGGTGTATGTGTTGGGCATGGCACTGTTTACCGTGATCATGGGCAATGGCTTTGCCGCCTTCCCGGTGATGACCGGCGGCGTTGGCGTACCGGTGCTGGTAGGCATCTACGGCGGCAACCCGGCGGTGATGGCTGCCATCGGCATGTTCTCCGGTTACTGCGGTACGCTGATGACACCCATGGCGGCCAACTTTAATATTGTCCCGGCAGCGTTGCTGGAGCTGCCGGATAAAAACGCGGTCATCAAGGCACAGATGCCGACCGCGTTGATGATGCTGGTGGTCAATATTGTCCTGCTCTACCTGCTGATGTGAGGCTGTAATGCGCACTGTATTGCTGACGGGTTTCGAACCGTTTGACCAAGACCTTGTCAACCCGTCCTGGGAGGCGGTACGCCTGTTGGAGGGTGTGCAGCTGGGCGCTGATGTGCGGATTGTCGCGCGGCAGTTACCCTGTGCCTTTGCCACGGCGGGCGAGCGCCTGGCTCAGCTGTTGGCCGAACACCGCCCGCAGATGGTCATTGCTGTCGGGCTGGGCCCCGGGCGCAGTGATATTTCCATCGAGCGGGTCGCGATCAACCTCAACGACGCGCGGATCCCGGACAACCTGGGTGAGCAACCTGTCGACACGGAAGTGCTGCCCGG
Organism: Pseudomonas sp. 21615526; assembly: GCF_013386245.1. Lineage (NCBI taxonomy): Bacteria > Pseudomonadati > Pseudomonadota > Gammaproteobacteria > Pseudomonadales > Pseudomonadaceae > Pseudomonas > Pseudomonas sp. 21615526. The sequence continues at coordinate 35,943 of NZ_JACAOM010000072.1, forward strand.
CGGCCCTGCGGCCTACTTCGGCACCTTGCCGAGCAAGGCCATGGTGAGGGCCGTGCGCGAGGCCGGCATTGGGGCCAGCGTGTCGCAAACCGCTGGCACTTTCGTATGCAACCAGGTGTTCTATCTGTTGCAGCACGCGCTCGCCGGGTCAGGGGTACGCAGCGGTTTCATCCATGTGCCGTGGCTGCCCGAGCAGGTGGTGGGCCGAATACCCGAGCCGGCCTCGATGGCGTTGCCGATGCAGGTCGAGGGCTTGCGGATTGCGCTGCTGACGGCCTGGAATACCCTGGTGGATATCACTGAAACGGGTGGGCAAGTCAGCTGAGGTTTTCGGCTTCGCGTCCCGGGAAAAACAACGCGAAGCAGGTCACACCGTTCTCGCTGCTCACGCTGTATCGGCCGTTATGCAACTGCATGATGGTCGCGACAATCGACAGCCCCAATCCATTGGAATGCGCCGAACGCTCCCGTGATTCATCCACGCGATAAAACCGCTCGAACAACCTGGGCAAGTGCTCCGCCGGGATGGTCGCGCCGTGGTTGGTCACTGTCAGGTTGATGCCTTCGGCGCAGGGTGTGGCCTGGATCAGCAGTTCAGAGGCGGGCGCACCATATTTGATGGCGTTGGCGCACAGGTTGGCCAGGGCACGGCGCAGCAGCATCGGCTCGGCCCAGATCACACCGGCGCCCTGGGCGAGGATGCTGATGTCGACATCGCCCGCCAGGCCTTCGAAGTAGTCGGCCATGCGTTCCACTTCGTCGGCCGCGTCCAGTTCCTGGCGCTGGCGCAGCGCACTGGCCGGGTCGGTGCGGGCTAGGAACAGCATGTTGTCGAGCATGCGCGCCAGGCGTTCGAGTTCTTCGACGTTGGAGGCCAGCAGTTGCTGGTAGGCTTCGATGCTACGGTGTTGCTGCAGCGCCACCTGGGTTTCCCCGAGCAAGTTATTGATCGGCGTGCGCAGTTCGTGGGCCATGTCGGTGGAGACCTGGCCCAGTTGCACAAAACCCTTGGCCAGGCGTTCGAGCATGGTGTTGAACGAATCAATCATCGGCAGCAGTTCTTTGGGGGCGCCGTGGCTGTCGAGGCGCGCGGCGAGGTTGCCGACGCCGATGCCCTGGGCATGCACGGCCAGGCGCCGCAATGGCAGCAGGCCGCGATGCACCATCAGGTAACCGACCACCGCCAGTACCAATGCCGCGATGCTGGCGAGGATATAGACACTCAGCCGGTAGCTGGCGAGCACTGCGGTGCGCTCGGTCATCAACCGCCCGGTAGTGACTTGCAGGCTGCCCAGGTCGCCTGAATCGATGGTCGCGGCGAGGGTGGAGAAGGGGACGCCATTGACGCCGGGTAAATGCTGCACGTCGGCGAATTCCAGGGCGTGGTCCCGGGGCACCGGTGCAACGTCGGGCATGTCGATGTTGCCGGGGTTCACTTCCAGCAGCGGTTTCTGCCCGGGTGCGGCGATGCTCAGCACCGATTCGCGGTTGCCGAGCATGTTCTGGAACAGTTCGGGCTTGGTCTTGATCAGGTCCAGGGTGTTGCTGTCGTTCAGCAGGTTGCGCAGTTGGTCGACGCGGTAGATCAGCGCAGCGTCGTCGCGGTGGATCAGTTCGCGCTCAAGGTCGCGGTACAGCGCCACGCCGAGGGTCGCCAGCAGGGCGAACGCCAGCAGGGCGAAGATCAGCGCCAGGCGCAGCGTCAGGGAGTAATGCCGGGGCTTGCTCATGGTTGCGTATCGAAGCGATAGCCGATGCCGCGCACGCTATGGATCAGCTTGAGCTGGAACGGGTCGTCGATTTTCAGGCGCAGGCGGCGCACGGCCACGTCGACCACATTGGTGTCGCTGTCGAAGTTCATGTCCCACACCCTTGAGGCAATCAGCGAGCGCGAGAGTACCTGGTCCTGATGGGTGGCGAACAAGTGCAACAAGGCGAACTCCTTGTTGGTCAGGGTGATGCGCACGCCGCCACGGCTGACGCGGCGCTTGAGCACGTCGATCTGCAGGTCGGCGATCTGCAAGTGTTCTTCTTCACGGCTTGGCCCGCGCCGGGTCAGGGTGCGCAGGCGCGCCACCAGTTCGGCGAAGGAAAACGGCTTGATCAGGTAATCGTCGGCGCCCAGTTCCAGGCCCTTGATGCGGTCGGCAATATCGTCCCGGGCGGTCAGGAACAGCACCGGCGTGTCGGCTTCCTTGCGCAGGCGACGCAGCACTTCCCAGCCGTCCATCTTCGGCATCATCACGTCCAGCACGATCACGTCGAACGGGGTTTCCAGGGCCTGGTGCAAACCGTCCACGCCATCGCGGGCAAGGCTCACGGAGTAACCCAGTTCCTGCAGGCCGTTAAGCAGGTAGTTGCCCGCCTTGGGCTCGTCTTCGACTACGAGGATATTCATGGGATTCGCCCTGGTGATGTGCAGTTCTTGCGTGGCGCAAGTGTAGCCCGATCAATTGTCATTGGGGCAGCCGATGCCCTGTACTTGATAGTCCAGCACGTGTTCGCGGCCCTGGCTGTCGAGGTAGTCGAGGCGCGCAGGGACAATGCCGCACTGGCCGTAGGTATCGGTGCTCGACAGTACTTTGGCCACGTCCATGTGCATGAAGAAGCCGGGGGTGTCATGGATCACCGAGGTGGTGGCGGTGGTATCGGCAAAGGCCGAGCCGGTGGCGAGGAGGGCAGCAAAGCCGAGGATAAACAGTTTCATGGCGGTATCTCTCTTTAAAGGTTGGCTGCCGGTATCCGGCAGTGAGTTCACAGTAACCAGGCGACACAAACAGCCAGCCAACAGGATGATGACAAGATCGTAATGAAGGGCTTAAGGCTGGCGGCCGGACGCTTCGAGGATCAGGTCGGTGATTTCCTTGGCGTGGGAAACCAGGGACAAGTGGCTCGATGGCACCTCGATGGTGGTGGCGTTCATGCGCTTGGCGAGAAAGCGTTCCAGGTCCGGGTTGATGGTCTGGTCATTGCTGGACACCGCATACCAGGACGGCTTGGTGTGCCACGCGGCGTTGACGGTGCGACCGCTGAACAGGGTCTTGGCGATCGGTTGTTGCACGGCGTACAGCTCCATGGCCTTGGCGTGGGGTACGTCGGCGGCAAAGTACTTGAGGAAGGCGTCCTGGTTCAGGGTCAGGTAACCGTCGTGCTCCACCACACCGGCCCGCACGGGAGTGCTTGGGTACTTGGCGGACAGGGCGACGAAGTCTTCGTTGGCGTCCGGAGCGCGGGCGGCGACGTATACCAGGGAGCTGACCTTGGGGTTGGCCCCGGCGTCGCTGACCACGGTGCCGGCGTAGGAATGGCCGACCAGCACGGTAGGACCGTCCTGTTGATCGAGTACGCGATTGGTGGCAGCGACGTCATCCGCCACCGAGGTCAGCGGGTTTTGCACGGCGGTTACATGCAAGCCGGCGGCCTGCAGGCGGGTAATCACTTCGGACCAGCTGGAACCGTCGGCCCAGGAGCCGTGTACCAGCACTACGTTATTGGCTTTCACCGGTGCAATCGGGCCGGCCACGGCGGCGCCGGTCCCCAGCATCAACAGGCTGGCGGCGATCAGGCAGAGTTTGCTTGCAGGTTTCATGGGCGGGCTCGCTTCATTTTCAGTGGGAAGTTGGGTCACCCGCTGTGGGTGACTGACGACTTCACTGTATGAAGTGAGGGTGCGGGCAACACTGACAGCTTGATGACAAGTTTGTAATGCAATGGGCAGCCGGAAGGCTGCCCTGGTTGGACGGTGACCCATCAGACAGTACGGGCTGCTTGCAGGCGTTCAGCGCCGCCTTCCGCCAGGCCGCGTTCGTGCAGGCGATCTGCGCCGCCCTCGGCGAGCAGGTGGGATGACTGGTCTTTGACCGCGCCAGCGTGGGTGTCGGCCGACGCCATGGATGACAGCCCGAGGCTCGCGATGACAGTCAGGCCGAGTACCAGGGACGAAGCTTTCGAGAGATTGAACATGATGAGGCTCCTACGCGTGAGTCAGCCGGATTGGCTGGTGGTCGTAGTTAATCGCCGGGGTGTATCTGCCATGTGTGCCCAGGCGTGGCGAAATGCGGGTTCGCGTATCCAGGCGGGGTTCCCATACAGTCCGATACAAACCACGGGAAGGTTTACAGCGTTTGGGCCGATCCGTAGATTGCACCAGGCAAGTGGTTCGTCAGCACCCAAGACCGGGTGACGAAAGCAAGAGGAAGCCGAGCAGTGTCCACCCGCGATTCAGCTGTATTCGCCCACCGTTACCGCGCCTTTCTGTTCGATATGGATGGCACACTCCTGAACTCCATTGCCGCCGCCGAGCGCGTATGGGCCACCTGGGCTGAACGCCATGGGCTGGATGTCGAGGCTTTTCTGAAGACCATCCATGGTGCCCGGGCCATCGATACCATCACCCGCCAGGCGTTGCCCGGTGTGGACGCGCAGGCTGAGGCGCAGTGGATTACCGAGGCTGAACTTGAGGATGTGGAAGGGGTGGTGGCGATTGCGGGCGCGGTGGAATTCCTCAACGCATTGCCCGGCGATCAATGGGCGCTGGTTACGTCTGCCCCCAAGGCACTGGCTCTGCGCCGTATGCAGGCGGCCGGGATCAACCCGCCGGCGGTGCTGGTCACCGCGGAGGATGTCGCCAGCGGCAAGCCGGATCCGGCCTGTTATGTGCTCGGTGCGCAACGGCTGGGAGTACCGGTACAGGACTGCCTGGTGTTTGAGGATGCCAGCGTCGGGATTCGCGCCGGCGAGGCGGCGGGGGCCGATGTGATGGTGGTGACGTCGACCCACCTTGTGCCCATGGTCACCGCGCATCCGTCGATTGACGGGTATGAGCGTCTACAGGTTCAGCGGGACGAAGCCGGGCTGTTGCATCTACAGCGCCTGGCGTAAAAAAAAGGCCGACCCGGTTACCCGGATCGGCCTTCTTCGTAAAGGGGCGGTTCAACGTTGGAGCTGTTTCCAGTCAGCGTCTGCAGGCGGTTGCCCTTGAGCCCCTGGCGGGACAAGACCATTTCCTTGAGGATTTCGCTGGCAAGCCTGGCAATCGCCTCCGGCCCTCGATGGTGTGCGCGGACGATGCCGGTCACCGCAAAGTGATCAGCTTCCGGGCCGCTGAGAATCGCGGAAAGCGTGCCATCGGCATGCAGGGTGCAGACGATTTTGTAGCTCGGCAGGCGCGCTGCCAGTGCTGATTCGATTTCGCTTTTACTCAGTGTGTCCATCAGCGCTACAACCTTTCACCGACCGTGCATGCCCAAGCATAGGTTGTGTCGCGCAGCTGTAAATACCGGCGATCTGATAGCAACTGCGGCGGCGGTTTCAACCCGCTTGCGGGATACACCGCGCTGGGGCAACGAACTTCAAGATGAAACCCAAAGCCGTCAGGATGAGGCTTTGCGGCGATCACTGTGAGGCGCGCGCCGGCACAGTCTGCGATGGACGGCGACCTGAATGGGCTTGAGGCAGAAGAAAAACAAGTACGCGCTCAGGAACAGCGTCAGGTCCAGCCATGAGTAGGCTTTGTCGGAGGAGCCTTCGATTTCGAACTTGAGGCCATACTCCAGCGCCACAAACGCCACGCTGATCAGCGTGACAATCAACCAAGACTTGGATAAGTAAGGCTGTTTAACGGTACGCCTCATCAACGTGCTCCTTGGCGCGCTGCAGACTGTAGGGGATTTGTCACGAGATTCGGCCCTGGAAAACTCCACAAGTTCCCTTTGTTTGCAGGCTGTTTCATGCGTTGAACGCAGCCAGCGACTATTACTGAGAAGTGTTCCTGCCATGTGTCATACAAAAGGGAGTACGCCTTATGTTGGTTCAGTGGTTTCTTGCAGCAGTCCATTTACTGGCATTCGCCATGGCTTTGTCGGCCGTGCTTGCGCGTGGCAAGGCATTGCGCGGTGTATCTGATAGTGACCCATCCACCCTGCGCCGCGTATTGATCGCGGACAACATCTGGGGAATCAGTGCCCTGGTGTTATTGGTAACCGGTGGCCTGCGGGCCTTCGGCGGCTACGAAAAGGGCAGTGATTATTACCTGCACCAGCCGTTGTTTCACGTGAAGATGACGCTGCTTGTATTAATTTTGTTACTGGAGCTCGCGCCGATGATTCGCTTTATCAAATGGCGCATCGCGTTGGCGCGTGGCACGCGCCTCGATTTGCACAAGGCAGGTCTTTTTGCGCGCATCAGCCATGTGCAGGCGTTACTGCTGGTGCTGATGATGATTGCAGCGAGTGGCATGGCACGCGGTGTCGGCCTGGGATGACGCTGGCCTGACGCTGGAACAAGGGAATAGGGCGCGCTGGCCGCGGGAAGCCGCGAACAGGCTGAAAGAGGTTTTCGCCAGCCGTTACAGTGAACGAAAGGGCTGGCTACTGGAGGCGCTTCAAGGTGTCTGGTTTTTATCCGGAGCCGTCAGGCCCGCCTGGATACGTTGGTAGATCTCCTCGCGATGCACGGCAACGTCCTTTGGAGCATTGATGCCGATTCTTACTTGCTGGCCGCTAACGCCCAGGATGGTGATCGTGATGTCATCACCGATGTTTATGCTTTCACCGACTTTGCGGGTGAGTATCAGCATGGACTTCTCCTTGATTGCTTTGAAGGACACATGTTTCAGACAGGGCAGATGTCGGATGTGTGTAGCTTACTGCGAAGCGCTTCCCTGTGGCTGCCTCTTTTAGGACGCATAGAGGCGGCATTAATTCCCATGCCGCCATCATACAGGTCTGCGATACATCATTCGCATTGTTTAAGCCAACGTTTATGACGGCCAGAATAGACAGTGAATGATAAAGTCGCCTCTTTGATCCTCTAAGGAGCAGGGTAGTGCGTAAAGTAGCGATGGCAATTGCGGTGTTGGCATTGGCCGGTTGCGGTGAAGGTAAAAGTGTCGACGCCCCCAAGGCCAGGCCTGCCGTTGCCGAGGCGCCCGCCCAGGCGCAACCTGCGGTCGGCGCGATCGCCTCTCAAGAATGGGATGTATGGGTGGGGCCGCCGGATCACAAGCTGCAGGCGATGACTGACCTGACCGCGTGGTTGCTGGAACACGGCTTCAGTTTCTATCTGGCGAAGGAAGACGGTAAGGACCAGGTGCTGCTGGGCCCATTCAGCACCAAGGCCGAGGCCGAGGCGAAACAAGCGCAGTTGACCGAGAAACTGGCCACTGCGAAGAAGAATGACACGGTGTCCGAGGTCATCGAACACAAGGTTGCGCAGTAAAGAGTCGACAAGCGGGAGGCCATGGCGCTCCCGCTTTTTTCGTTCAGCCGCAGGCTTTCAAGTTCACCGGGCCGACAAATTCATTGCCGCGCCCCATCACGCACGCCACGGTTTGATTGCGCTGGCGTTCCCAGGGCTGTACCGGGTAGGTCTTGTTCCAGGCTTCATACAGCTGGCGATCCTGTTTCGACAGGCGCAGGCCATACTGCTTACTCATATAGAAATACGTTCGGGCGATCATGCCGCGAATGGAAGGGCGGGGCATGACCTTCTTGGCCTTGAAGTCCACCTGGGTCAGGCATGATCCATATTGGCCGCTTTGTACCGGCAGCCAGCCAAAACTGAAATTGTTTCGGTCGCCATTCACCTCGCCGATGCTCGGCACCAGGTTGTGCAGGTCGGCTTCGGCCCGCTTGTAGACCGCGTCCTTGCGGGTGCAGTTCTTGCGCCCGCCATCCTGCCAGCACTGGCGCTGATGGCCGATCTGCCAGGCCGGAACAATGTGTTCCCATTCAATACGTGCCGCCCGGTTGGCGTTTTTGCGCGGGATATAGCCGCAGGCTTTCAGGTCTACCCGGTTGCCGTTGTATTTGCAGCCGCAATAGAACTCTGTGGATTGCGGTTCATACAGTTTCCAGGCGATTTTCTTGGCTTCGCTGAACGTCCTGGGGGCTTGGGCTTGAGCGGTAACAGCAAAAAACACACACAACAGACTGATAAAACGGACACTCATTGACTCAATCTTCCTTCGGCACAACCCAGAAAATCTGCACGCCGCCGTCATCGCGATAGGCGAGGGTGACGTTGTCGTTTTCTGCGATCTCCTCCAGTAGTCGTGCCCACTCGTCTTCCGGTTCCTCCGGCAAACGGAAGATCAACGCCGCCTTGTTCTTCTGGGCGTTGGTGGAATTGATGATTTTTTGCACGCGAACGGCCAGGCGTTGATAGGCGTCAGGCGCTGCGGGTGCTGCGGAAGAAGGCTTTGCCACGGAGTATTCCTTATTAGGCTGTACGTGCATACAGTATTTAACTGTGGGCAATTTCGCAACTGCTTAAAATTCAAGAAGTTCCTCTGACAGTGGTTTTGCCGATTTGGTGTAGGAACGCTTTGTTTTTCAAAGGTTTTTTTGCGCGGGGGATAAAGCGGGGGAAATCAGACCCGCTCGCGGTACGCCACGAGCGGGATGGCCCAACCGTTGCCGGCCGGGCCCGGGAGCGATCAATATTCCCAGAACATCCGTTGCAGTTCCTTGCTGTCCTGGGTCTTGGTCAGGGCGACCATGGCCAGGATGCGGGCTTTCTGCGGGTTCAGGTCATGGGCAACTACCCAGTCGTATTTGTCGTCTGGTTGTTCGGCGTTACGCAGAACGAAACCACCGGCATTCACGTGGGAAGAGCGAATGATCTGTACGCCTTGCTTGCGCAGTTCCTGCAGGGCAGGCACCACCTTGGACGACACCGAACCATTGCCGGTACCGGCGTGGATGATGGCTTTCGCGCCGGCCTGGGCCAGGGCCTTGTAGGCGGTGTCGCTTACGTTGCCATAGGAATAGGCGATTTCGACGTCCGGCAGGCTTTTGATGGTCTTGATGTCGAATTCCGAGTTCATGGTGTGACGCTTGGCTGGCAGGCGGAACCAGTAGGATTTGCCTTCTACCACCATGCCCAGCGGGCCCCATGGGCTCTTGAACGCTTCAGTCTTGATGTTGATCATCTTGCTGACGTCGCGACCCGACTGGATCTCGTCGTTCATGGTCACCAGTACGCCTTTGCCGCGGGCGTCCTTGCTGCCGGCGACGGCAACGGCGTTGTACAGGTTGAGCATGCCATCAGCCGACATGGCAGTGCCTGGGCGCATCGAGCCGACCACGACGATTGGCTTGTCGGTCTTTTCCACCAGGTTGAGGAAGTAGGCAGTCTCTTCCAGGGTGTCGGTACCGTGGGTGATCACGATGCCGTCGACGTCCTTGCTGTCGGCCAGTTCGGCGACACGACGACCCAGTTGCAGGAGGTTTTCGTTGGTGATGCTTTCGGAGGCAATTTGCAATACTTGTTCGCCGCGGACATTGGCGATCTGGCTAAGCTCAGGAACACCGGCGATCAATTGTTCGATGCCGACCTTGGCGGCCTGGTAGGTCGCACTGTTGGCCGCGCTGGCGCCGGCGCCGGCGATGGTGCCGCCGGTGGCAAGGATCACCACGTTGGACAGTTTTTGCTGGGTTTCAGCTTCTTTTGCCTGAGCGGCAACGGGGAACAACAGCAGGAGGGCTAACGCGCCCGGTACGAAAGTTTTCAACGCAGATTTCATTATTCTTCTCTCTAGTTTTGATGAGTGCTGATGCAGGTTCATCTAGAAACACCCGGGCGGTTCTGAGCGCCACGAGGTGCTGAGTAAGAGCAGGATTTGTACCAGCGGGATTTTGTTTGGCAATAGAATTTAACCTATTGATTTATATCTATATTTGTTTGATTTGTAAGTAAATGGCTTGGTCTTCTGTCCGGCTTTCCGAACAAAGCGGTGCACGGGTGTTCGGTTGTCCGAAAAGGATGACGGAAAAGTTTGGTTTTAAACGCAGGAGGCACGCCGCGACCTGTCGTTTCAGAGAACGATCCAGCAACGCGGATGTTTAAAGGGGGGACCGGATGGCTTCGAGGGCAGGGCGTAAAGCGGATTCACCAAAAGGCTGTTTTCTCCCGTTGACAAATCTCGACAAGCTTCTCATAGTTTGACCTAACGCAAACGTTTGCGAGATGTTTCACGGGGTGCTCCTCGAGTGTCGTGAAAGCTCGTATCAGCCGCCCGGGTGGGTTGGCTGCCGAAGCGTTCTTCGGTGCAAGCGTTGCTCACAATAATCATAAGATCGGAGTGAACCCATGAAGCTGCCATTTGCTGGACGTCTTCTTGCTGTCGCTGTGCTTGCTGCCGCATCCGCTGCCCTGCCTCTTTCCTCTGCATTTGCTGCCGAGACCGCCGCCAAACCCAAGGTCGGCCTGGTCATGAAATCCCTCGCCAACGAATTCTTCGTCACCATGCAGGACGGTGCCAAGGAATACCAGAAGGCCCACGCCGCCGATTTCGACATGATCACCAACGGGATCAAGAACGAAACCGATACCAGTGCACAGATCGATATCGTCAATCAGATGATCCTGTCCAAGGTTGACGCGATCGTCATTGCTCCCGCCGATTCGAAAGCCCTGGTCACCGTGCTGAAAAAGGCCTCCGACAAAGGCATCAAGATCGTCAACATCGACAACCGTCTTGATGTGGATGTACTGAAAAGCAAAAACCTTGATATCCCGTTCGTAGGTCCAGACAACCGCAAGGGCGCGCGCCTGGTCGGTGAAGAACTGGCCAAGCACCTCACCAAGGGTGACCAGGTTGGCATCATCGAAGGTGTGTCCACCACCACCAACGCCCAGCAGCGTACCGCTGGCTTCAAGGACGCGATGGATGCCGCCGGCATGAAGATCGTCTCCACCCAATCCGGTGAGTGGGAAATCGACAAGGGCAACGCGATTGCCGCTGCCATGCTCCAGGCAAACCCGAACATCAAGGCACTGCTGGCCGGTAACGACAACATGGCACTGGGCGCAGTATCCGCCGTACGTGGCGCCGGCAAGGCTGGCAAGGTGCTGGTCGTAGGCTACGACAACATCGAGGCCATCAAGCCGATGCTGCAGGACGGCCGTGTCCTGGCCACCGCCGACCAGGCTGCTGCCCAGCAAGCCGTTTTCGGTATCCAGAACGCTCTGAAGCTGGTCAAGGGTGAAAAAGTCGATGCCGTGGATGGCATGATCGAAACCCCGGTCGAACTCATCCTCAAGAAGTAATTCCCCGGCAGCACAAAACAGCGTCCGCTCACCCGAGCGGACGCCTGGAGACGTTCCTATGTCATCTTCCGCACCGAACGCTGTCCTCTCGGTCAGCGGTATCGGCAAGACCTATGCCCAACCGGTTCTGTCCGACATCACCCTGACGCTCAATCGTGGGGAAGTGTTGGCGCTTACCGGTGAGAATGGCGCGGGGAAAAGCACCCTGTCGAAAATCATCGGCGGGCTGGTCACCCCGACCGACGGCCAGATGCAGTTCAATGGCCAGGCCTACACGCCAGGCAGCCGGACCCAGGCTGAAGAGCAGGGCATCCGCATGGTCATGCAGGAGCTTAACCTGCTGCCAACCCTGACGGTCGCTGAAAACCTGTTCCTCGATAACCTGCCCAGCCACGGTGGCTGGATCAGCCGCAAGCAACTGCGCAAGGCCGCCATTGAAGCCATGGCCCAGGTCGGCCTGGACGCTATCGACCCGGACACCCTGGTCGGCAGCCTCGGCATCGGCCACCAACAGATGGTCGAGATCGCCCGCAACCTGATTGGCGACTGCCACGTACTGATCCTCGATGAACCTACGGCGATGCTGACCGCCCGTGAAGTCGAGATGCTGTTCGAACAAATCACCCGCCTGCAGGCCCGGGGCGTGGCGATTATCTATATTTCCCACCGGCTCGAAGAACTGGCCCGGGTTGCCCAGCGCATTGCGGTGCTGCGTGACGGCAAGCTGGTGTGTGTCGAGCCGATGGCCAACTACAACAGTGAGCAACTGGTCACGCTGATGGTGGGCCGCGAACTGGGCGAGAAAATCGACCTGGGCCCGCGCACCATCGGCGCGCCGCTGTTGACGGTAAAAGGCCTGACCCGCTCGGACAAGGTCCGCGACGTGTCGTTTGAAGTGCGTGCCGGCGAAATCTACGGCATCTCCGGCCTGATCGGTGCGGGCCGTACGGAGTTGCTGCGCCTGATCTTCGGCGCCGACCTGGCCGACAGCGGCACCGTTGCCCTGGGCACACCTGCGCAAGTCGTCAGCATTCGCTCGCCCGTCGACGCGGTTGGCCATGGCATCGCCCTGATCACCGAAGACCGCAAGGGCGAAGGCCTGCTGCTGACCCAATCCATCGGCGCCAACATTGCCTTGGGCAACATGCCGAAGGTGTCCAGCGGTGGCCTGGTGAACAGTCGTGACGAAACGGCCTTGGCCAAGCGCCAGGTCGACGCCATGCGTATCCGCAGTTCCAGTCCGGCGCAGCTGGTGTCCGAGCTGTCGGGTGGCAACCAGCAGAAGGTGGTGATTGGCCGCTGGCTGGAGCGCGATTGCGCGGTGATGCTGTTCGATGAACCGACCCGAGGCATCGACGTCGGCGCCAAATTCGATATCTATGCGTTGCTCGGCGACCTGACCCGCCAGGGCAAGGCGCTGGTGGTGGTGTCCAGCGACCTGCGTGAGTTGATGCTTATCTGCGACCGCATCGGCGTACTTTCCGCCGGGCGCCTGATCGAGACCTTCGAGCGCGACAGCTGGACCCAGGACGAATTGCTTGCCGCTGCTTTTGCCGGCTATCAGAAACGTGATGCGCTGCTCAACGACGCAGCGCCTAGGAATACCCCATGAAAACCACTTCCTCCCCCGCAAAACGTGGCGGCAACTTCTATGGCCTGGGCACCTACCTGGGCCTGGCCGGCGCCTTGCTGGCGATGATTGCGCTGTTCTCGTTCCTGAGCGACCACTTCCTCTCGTACGACACCTTCAGCACCCTGGCCAACCAGATTCCCGACCTGATGGTGTTGGCAGTCGGCATGACCTTCGTGCTGATCATCGGCGGCATCGACCTGTCGGTAGGCTCCGTGCTGGCCCTGGCCGCATCGGCCGTCAGCGTGGCGATTCTCGGCTGGGGCTGGAGTGTGTTGCCGGCAGCCGTACTGGGCATGGGCTGCGCCGCGTTGGCCGGGACCATTACCGGTTCGATCACAGTGGCCTGGCGGATCCCGTCGTTCATCGTGTCCCTCGGCGTGCTGGAAATGGCGCGCGGCGTGGCGTACCAGATGACCGGCTCGCGTACCGCATACATCGGTGATTCGTTTGCCTGGCTGTCCAACCCGGTGGCCTTCGGCATTTCACCTTCGTTCATCATCGCGTTGCTGGTGATCATCGCCGCGCAGCTGGTGCTGACCCGTACCGTGTTCGGTCGCTACCTGATCGGCATCGGCACCAACGAAGAGGCCGTGCGCCTGGCGGGTATCAATCCCAAGCCCTACAAGATCCTGGTGTTCAGCCTGATGGGCCTGCTGGCGGGTGTGGCGGCGCTGTTCCAGATTTCGCGCCTGGAAGCGGCCGATCCCAACGCCGGTTCCGGCCTGGAGCTGCAAGTGATCGCTGCGGTAGTGATCGGCGGCACCAGCCTGATGGGCGGGCGTGGCTCGGTCATCAGTACCTTCTTCGGCGTGCTGATCATCTCGGTACTGGCGGCAGGGCTGGCGCAGATTGGCGCCACCGAGCCGACCAAACGTATCATCACCGGTGCCGTGATCGTGATCGCGGTGGTGCTCGATACTTACCGCAGCCAGCGCGCCAGTCGGCGAGCCTGAGCCATGGCAACGATCAAGGATGTGGCCGCGCTGGCGGGGATTTCCTACACCACGGTGTCTCATGTGGTGAACAAGACGCGCCCGGTCAGCGAGCCGGTACGGATCAAGGTCGAGGCGGCCATCAAGCAGCTCGACTATGTGCCCAGTGCGGTCGCGCGCTCGCTGAAGGCCAAGACCACAGCCACCATCGGCCTGTTGGTGCCCAACAGCCTCAACCCGTATTTTGCGGAACTGGCCCGGGGCATCGAGGATTACTGCGAGCGTAACGGCTATTGCGTGATCCTCTGCAACTCCGACGATAATGCCGAAAAGCAGCGCAGCTACCTGAGGGTGCTGCTGGAAAAACGCATCGACGGCTTGATCGTGACCTCGGTGGGCGGCGACGACAGCGGCCTGGCGACAGGCCTCAAGGCGGTGCGCACGCCGATGGTCATCGTCGACCGTGCACTGGACGGGATCGATGTCGACCTGGTGCGCATCGACCACGAACAGGGTGCTTACCTGGCGACCCGGCACTTGCTCGATCTGGGTCATCGCGACATTGCCTGCATTGGTGGCCCGAGTCATACCCGCGTGGCGCAAATGCGGATGGCGGGCTACTACCGCGCCTTGGCCGAGGCGGGGCTCGAAGTGCCGGCCGGCCGTGTGCTGGAAAGTGATTTCACCAGTACCGGTGGTTACGCGGCCGCGGCGCAATTGCTGGCGGATAATCCCCCCAGCGCGATTTTTGCCGGCAACGACATGATTGGCTTCGGCGTCTTGCGCGCCGCTGCCGAACGTAATATCCGGGTGCCCGGTGAGCTGTCGGTGATCGGGTTTGATGATATCCAGATGAGCCAGTACGTGTACCCGGCGCTGACCACCGTGGGCCAGTCGATCCTGCAGCTGGGAGAGATGGCGGCCGAGCTTTTACTGCGACGAATTGCGACACCCCAATTGCCGATCGATCAACGCATCGTGACGCCGAGTATTGTCCTGCGCGAGTCGACGGCGCCGTTGGCCGGTGTGTTTGCCCAATACCGCTGAACCGAATTGATGAGTACTGATGTATGCCAGCAAAAGTAGTGGTAATAGGCAGCCTGAACATGGACCTGGTCACCCGGGCCAGTCGGCTGCCCCGCGCCGGTGAAACCCTGATCGGCCAATCGTTTTCCACCGTTCCCGGCGGCAAGGGCGCGAACCAGGCGGTCGCTTCGGCGCGCCTCGGGGCTGAGGTCGCCATGGTCGGCTGCGTGGGCACCGATGCCTATGGCGCGCAATTGCGCGACGCGTTGCTGGTGGAGGGCATTGATTGCCAGGCCGTCAGCACCGTCGACGGTTCCAGCGGCGTGGCGCTGATCGTGGTGGATGACAGCAGCCAGAATGCGATCGTTATTGTCGCCGGTAGCAATGGCGAGCTGACCCCAGCCAAATTACAGGCATTTGACAGTGTGCTGCAGGCTGCCGACGTGATTGTCTGCCAGCTGGAAACGCCGATGGAGACTGTCGGCCATGCCCTCAAGCGCGGTCGCGAGCTGGGCAAGACGGTGATCCTGAACCCGGCGCCGGCCAGTGGTCCGCTGCCCGAGGATTGGTACGCCGCCATCGACTACCTGATTCCCAATGAAAGCGAAGCCTCGGCCTTGAGCGGCGTGGTGGTCGACTCGCTGGACAGCGCCAAGGCCGCCGCCACACGCCTGATCAAGGCCGGTGCTGGCAAAGTGATCATTACCCTCGGCTCCGAAGGCGCGTTGTTTGCCGATGGCCAAGGCTTCGAGCACCTGGTCGCGCCCAAGGTCAAGGCGGTCGATACCACGGCTGCCGGTGACACCTTCGTCGGCGGTTTCGCAGCCGCGCTGGCCAACGGCAGGAGCGAGGCCGAGGCCATTCGTTTCGGCCAGGTAGCCGCCGCGCTGTCCGTGACCCGCGCGGGTGCGCAACCCTCTATTCCCACATTGCATGACGTCCAAGGTTTTGTGCCCTCATGAAAAAGACTCCCTTGCTCAATATCGCGCTGTCGCGGGTGATCGCATCCCTTGGCCATGGCGACATTCTGGTGATCGGTGATGCCGGCTTGCCGGTGCCGCCGGGTGTCGAGCTGATCGACCTGGCGCTGACCAAAGGCATTCCGGATTTCGTCAGTACCTTGCGCATCGTCCTCAGCGAGATGCAGGTGGAAAGCCACGTGCTCGCGGAAGAAATCCTGCTCAAGCAACCGCCGGCCCTGGCGGATCTCAATACCCTGACCGAACAGGCCGCCCTCGGCGAGCGCCGCCTGGTCAGCCATGAAGAGTTCAAGCAGCTCAGCCGCAAGGCGAGGGCGGTGGTGCGCACCGGCGAGTGCCAGCCCTACTGCAATATCGCGCTGGTTTCCGGCGTAACGTTCTAGAATTCCCCAACGACAAGGAGTGCGTCATGCAACGTGGTACCCAAACCCTGCGACACCTGTTCCGGAGTGTGCTGCTTTTGTCCGTGCTAACTGCTGCAAGCGCCCACGCGGCGGAAAAAATCGACCTGATCATCGACACCGACCCCGGTGCCGACGACGTGGTTGCCTTGCTGTTCGCCATGGCTTCGCCCGATGAACTGCAGATCCGCGCGCTGACCACCGTTGCCGGTAACGTGCGCCTCGACAAGACCTCCCGCAACGCACGCCTGGCCCGCGAATGGGCAGGGCGCGAGGACATCCCGGTATATGCCGGTGCACCGAAACCGATGCTGCGCACGCCGATCTACGCTGAAAACATCCATGGCAAGGAAGGCATCTCCGGCGTCACCGTGCATGAGCCGAAAAAAGGCCTGGCCGAAGGCAATGCCGTTGATTACCTGATCAAGACCCTCAGCACCGCCAAGCCCCACAGCATCACCATCGCCATGCTCGGTCCGCAGACCAACCTGGCGCTGGCATTGACCCAGGCGCCGGAGATCACTCAAGGCATCAAGGAAGTGGTGGTGATGGGCGGCGCGCACTTCAACGGCGGCAATATCACGCCGGTGGCCGAGTTCAACCTGTTCGCCGACCCGATCGCGGCCGAGATCGTGCTCAAGAGCGGCGTCAAGCTGACCTACCTGCCGTTGGACGTGACCCACAAGGTCCTGACCAGCGACGCACGCCTGAAGCAAATCGCTGCGCTGAACAACAACGCGAGCAAGGTGGTGGGCGATATTCTCAATGAATACGTCAAGGGCGACATGGAGCACTACGGCATCCCGGGCGGCCCGGTGCATGACGCTACCGTCATTGCCTACCTGCTCAAGCCTGCGCTGTTCAGCGGCCGTGAGGTCAACGTGGTGGTGGACAGCCGTGAAGGCCCGACCTTCGGCCAGACCATCGTCGACTGGTACGATGGCCTGAAACAACCGAAGAACGCGTTCTGGGTTGAAAATGGCGATGCCCAGGGCTTCTTCGATCTGCTGACCGAACGCCTTGGTCGCCTGAAGTAAACAGCCTGCCGGTCGACGTTCGTCGGCCGGGTCTTATTCGCGCTCGGGGTCTGGCGCCCCCATGTGATCGGCCGGGTATTTCTCGAATACCTGGCCGATGAATGCCTGCGCGGCCTGTGTGCCCAGTTCCTTGACCAGCAGGTCGATACCGATGATTGCCAACTCCTCCGGGCTGCCCGGGCTATAGGAGCTTTGCCCTTGGGGCCACTTGGCTTTGATGTCGGCGTGGATCGTGACGATGGTCATGGGTGTCTCGCGAGGCTGAAAGGCGGTTAGTGCGTTCTGCGTGTGGAGTTAACCATTTTGCGCCGTGTTTGGCACTGCTACTTAGGCATGAGGGGAGGGCTGTGCGACACTGTCCGCTTGTTTAATTGCCAGGGCAAACCGCGTGCAGATCGACTTGAACAACCCCGTCAACCTGACGCTGGACGCTGTGCGGCAGCTGCTTGCGTCCGCCAGTGACAACGTTCACACCCAATTGCGCGTTACCAAGGCCGGCATTGCCTACATTTCTTCGGGCGTGGTGGGTGGCGTCGATATCGACGGCCTTCTGTTTCGCCTGGAGACCTGGGCGGCGGGTTCGGGTTATGTCGGCAACGTCGCAGCCAGCGACGAGGTGTGGGTGATGCAGATTTTCAACGCGCTCAAGCAGAATTGGCCAACCCCGCCGTTTGATTACATCGACATCTACTGAGTGCGTTCATATCTGGTGACGATTGATTCGCCAGCGCCC
Organism: Pseudomonas sp. 21615526; assembly: GCF_013386245.1. Classification (NCBI taxonomy): domain Bacteria; kingdom Pseudomonadati; phylum Pseudomonadota; class Gammaproteobacteria; order Pseudomonadales; family Pseudomonadaceae; genus Pseudomonas; species Pseudomonas sp. 21615526. Next base: position 53,737 of record NZ_JACAOM010000072.1, read on the forward strand.
GGTGTCGACTCAGGCAGACTGGCCCACAGCCAATTGTGACAATTCTGAAACCAATCGGCCAAACCACGGTCGCACGATCTCTGTCCATTTTTTCTCAAAGGAGGCTTCATGCCTTGGAAGCTCGCATCATTCGGTACTTTGTTGGCTGCGCTCGCCTTGTCGGGTTGCAGCACCCCGGGTACCTCTGAGCCAGCCAAAGACACTGCTGTGACCGATGCTGGTCATAGCCGCTGTGAGGCGAAGGCTGCCGAGTTCGCAATCGGCCAGAAAGCTTCGCCACAATTGCTGGAACAGGCCCGTAGCCGCGCCGGAGCGCAGAACGCACGCATTCTCAAGCCAGATGACATGGTCACGCTGGAATACCGCTCCGATCGCCTGAACCTCAATACCGATGACAATCTTGTGATCAATCGGGTCAATTGCGGCTGATTGCTCCAGCGCTTTTCTCCAGGCCATAAAAAACCCCGTCACATGGACGGGGTTTTTTTAGTTCGGCGCAGAATTACTCTGGGCGAACCTGTGCAGCTTGCATACCCTTTTGGCCTTTCTCAGCCACGAAGGAAACGGTTTGGCCTTCTTTCAGGCTTTTGAAACCGTCGCTTTCGATAGCTTTGAAGTGTACGAACAGGTCGTCACCGCCACCTTGAGGAGTGATGAAGCCGAAGCCTTTTTCATCGTTGAACCATTTAACGGTGCCGGTTTGGCGATTAGACATGGTGTATCTCCAAGAAACATATATTTTCAGTAGTGCTGTGCTGCTCAGGCCAACTGGGCACACCGAGCTATCATAGTCGAAATGTTCGGCTTGGGAGCCCCCCCAAGGCATTGTTTGCTAATCAATCGCGTTGTGTTTCATGCCTTGGCTGGCTGAAAGCCCCGATCTACGGGGCTTTCAGGCGAAATATCAGCTGTTAAAAAAAGCCGTAAAAGCTGCGTAATTTGTGAGAAATGGCAGTTTTCATGGCGATTTCTGGTCCTTCAGCCGGTCTGGCAGGGTGTAAAAATTACTTTTTCTTCACGACTTTGCAGGACGAAATAGCCGTCACAGCTTTGGTCTTGAGCGCGGGATCTGCGTTCTGGTTGGTCATGAGTTCCTTGATTTCGGCACTGCTCAATTCGGCATTGATTTTGTCCGCGCCACATTCACAATGGTCTTTGGCGGTTTTGGCATCAACACTTTGCTGGGCGGCTGCGCTGCAATCCTTGATGAAGCTGTCCCGCGCACCGGCAGGCCAGTTCGACGGGGCTGCGGCGTGCGCACCCAGGGACATGAGGGTCAGGGATGCAGCAAGGGCGAAAGTCGAGGTAAAACGCATAATCAAATGCTCCTGGAGTCGTGGACGAACGGCGATTCTCGGTGTGTTTGAGGGTTGCCGTACAGTTCAAGTTCACTTTTGCCCTTAAAAGCCGGGAATTTTCATTTCGTGAAGCGGCTTCGGCGCCATGACCGTTCATCTGTGCTAGCATCTTTCGCTTGGCTATTTTCCGGCGCGCCCTATGCCGCCTTGCCAAGGTCTTTTTTGTTTAACTCCAGTCACTCTGGTTCGATTATCGGTTGGCCGAAAGGCTCCTGCCGCTGTAAGGCAGGCGTTCATCACTGAACGGCCTGGTATTGGATCTTGTACTGGCTCATCCCAACCCACGTGACCTTTGGTAGGGGTCACCACTAGGAGAGGAGGCGCCATGCCAACTATTACTCTTCCCGACGGCAGTCAACGTTCATTCGATCATTCGGTTTCCGTAGCCGAGGTCGCCGCATCCATTGGTGCCGGCCTGGCCAAGGCCACCGTGGCCGGCAAGGTCGACGGCAAGCTGGTTGACGCCAGCGACCTGATCACCGGCGATGCCAGCCTGCAAATCATTACGCCCAAGGATCAAGAGGGGCTGGAGATCATTCGCCACTCTTGCGCGCACCTGATTGGCCATGCGGTCAAGCAACTGTACCCAACCGCGAAGATGGTCATCGGCCCGGTCATCGACGAAGGCTTCTATTACGACATCGCCTACGAGCGTCCTTTCACCCCGGACGACCTGGCGGCCATCGAGCAGCGCATGCACGCGCTGATCGAAAAAGATTACGACGTCATCAAGAAAGTCACTCCGCGTGCCGAAGTGATCGACGTGTTCACCGCCCGCGGCGAAGACTACAAGCTGCGCCTGGTGGAAGACATGCCGGACGAGCAGGCCATGGGCCTGTATTACCACGAAGAATATGTCGACATGTGCCGTGGCCCGCACGTGCCGAACACACGCTTCCTCAAGTCGTTCAAGCTGACCAAGCTGTCCGGTGCCTACTGGCGCGGTGACGCGAAGAACGAACAACTGCAGCGGATCTACGGCACTGCCTGGGCTGACAAGAAGCAGCTGGCGGCCTACATCCAGCGCATCGAAGAAGCCGAAAAACGCGACCATCGCAAGATCGGCAAGCGCCTGAACCTGTTCCACCTCCAGGAAGAAGCGCCGGGCATGGTGTTCTGGCACCCGAACGGCTGGACCCTGTACCAGGTGCTCGAGCAGTACATGCGCAAGGTTCAGCGCGACAACGGCTACCTGGAGATCAAGACGCCGCAAGTCGTTGACCGCAGCCTGTGGGAGAAATCCGGGCACTGGGCCAACTACGCCGACAACATGTTCACCACCCAGTCGGAAAACCGCGACTACGCCATCAAGCCGATGAACTGCCCGTGCCACGTACAGGTGTTCAACCAGGGCCTGAAGAGCTACCGCGAGTTGCCGATGCGCCTGGCCGAGTTCGGTGCCTGCCACCGTAACGAGCCATCGGGTGCACTGCACGGCATCATGCGCGTGCGCGGCTTCACTCAGGATGACGCCCACATCTTCTGCACCGAAGAGCAGATGCAGGCCGAATCCGCTGCGTTCATCAAGCTGACCATGGACGTGTACCGCGATTTCGGTTTCACCGAAGTCGAGATGAAGCTGTCCACTCGTCCGGAAAAACGCGTCGGTTCCGACGAGCTGTGGGATCGCGCCGAAGCTGCACTGGCCGCAGCGCTGGACAGTGCGGGGCTTGCATACGACTTGCAGCCGGGCGAGGGCGCGTTCTACGGTCCGAAGATCGAGTTCTCGCTGAAAGATTGCCTTGGTCGCGTCTGGCAGTGTGGTACCCTGCAGCTCGATTTTAACCTGCCGATCCGTCTGGGAGCCGAATACGTCTCCGAAGACAACAGCCGTAAACACCCGGTTATGCTGCACCGGGCGATCCTCGGCTCGTTCGAACGGTTCGTCGGGATCCTGATCGAGCACTACGAGGGTGCATTCCCTGCGTGGCTGGCTCCGACCCAGGCAGTGATCATGAATATCACTGATAAACAGGCAGATTTTGCCGCTGAAGTTGAAAAAACTCTCAATGAAAGCGGATTTCGTGCCAAGTCCGACTTGAGAAATGAAAAGATCGGCTTTAAAATCCGCGAGCATACTTTGCTCAAGGTTCCCTATCTTTTGGTTATCGGAGATCGGGAAGTCGAGATGCAGACTGTCGCTGTGCGTACTCGTGAAGGTGCTGACCTGGGCTCGATGCCCGTCGCCCAGTTCGCTGAGTTCCTCGCGCAAGCGGTTTCCCGGCGTGGTCGCCCAGATTCGGAGTAATTATTATTAAGCGTGAAATGAGACAAGATAAACGAGCTGCACCGAAAGCCCCGATCAACGAGAATATCTCGGCACGCGAGGTTCGGTTAATTGGCGCTGACGGCGAGCAGATTGGCATCGTCTCGATTGATGAAGCGCTTCGTATTGCTGAAGAGTCCAAATTGGACCTGGTGGAAATCTCCGCCGACGCAATCCCACCCGTTTGCCGGGTGATGGACTACGGCAAGTCGATCTTCGAGAAGAAGAAGCAGATTGCCGCGGCGAAGAAGAACCAGAAGCAGATTCAAGTAAAAGAAATCAAGTTTCGTCCAGGGACGGAGGAAGGGGATTACCAGGTAAAACTGCGCAACCTGGTACGTTTCCTGAGTGATGGGGACAGGGCCAAGGTATCCTTGCGATTCCGCGGCCGTGAGATGGCCCACCAGGAGCTGGGGATGGAACTCCTCAAGCGGGTTGAAGCTGACCTGCTCGAGTACGGTTCGGTCGAACAGCATCCTAAGATGGAAGGACGCCAGCTTATTATGGTCATCGCCCCGAAAAAGAAGAAGTAATCAATAGGGCACGGCAGGCCTTCTGATTATGTTTATCAACTGAATGCGGAGTACCGAACATGCCAAAGATGAAAACTAAAAGTGGTGCTGCTAAGCGGTTTCTGAAAACTGCTAACGGTATCAAGCACAAGCACGCTTTCAAGAGCCACATCCTGACTAAAATGTCGACCAAGCGTAAGCGTCAACTGCGCGGTAGCAGCTTGCTGCATCCGTCTGACGTGGCAAAAGTCGAGCGCATGCTGCGCCTTCGTTAATTTTAGTCAAGAATAGAGGAAGTAACTCATGGCTCGTGTAAAGCGTGGCGTCATGGCGCGTAAGCGCCACAAGAAAATTCTGAAACTTGCTAAAGGCTACTACGGCGCGCGTTCACGCGTATTCCGTGTTGCCAAGCAAGCGGTTATCAAGGCTGGCCAATACGCCTACCGTGACCGTCGTCAGAAAAAACGTCAGTTCCGCGCTCTGTGGATCGCTCGTATCAACGCTGGTGCACGTGTTAACGGTCTGTCCTACAGCCGTTTCATCGCTGGCCTGAAAAAAGCGTCCATCGAGATCGACCGTAAGGTTCTGGCTGATCTGGCAGTGAACGAAAAAGCGGCGTTTGCTGCGATTGTCGAGAAAGCTAAAGCCACCTTGGCTTAAGTACCCCCGACAGTCACCCTGGGTCGCTTCCGCGGCCCACGGTGTTAAACGTCTTAAATAGGGGAAGAGCCTTCAAGCTCTTCCCCTATTTTGTATCTGGAGTCTGTACATGGAAAACCTGGATGCGCTGGTCTCTCAAGCACTAGAGGCTGTGCAAAGCGCAGAAGATATCAATGCCCTGGAGCAAATCCGGGTTCACTACCTTGGCAAAAAGGGTGAATTGACTCAGGTGATGAAGACCCTGGGGAATTTGCCGGCTGAAGAGCGTCCGCAAGTCGGTGCGCTGATCAACGTGGCCAAGGAGCGTGTTACAGAGGTTCTCAATGCGCGCAAGGCGTCGCTCGAGGAGGCTGATCTTGCGGCCAAGCTCGCCGCCGAATCCATTGACGTGACCCTGCCTGGCCGTGGCCAGACCTCGGGCGGCCTGCATCCGATTACCCGGACTCTGGAACGTATCGAGCAGTTCTTCACCCACATCGGCTACGGCATTGCCGAAGGCCCTGAGGTCGAAGACGACTATCACAACTTCGAGGCGCTCAACATCCCAGGCCACCACCCGGCCCGGTCGATGCATGACACCTTCTATTTCAACGCGAACATGCTGCTGCGCACCCATACCTCGCCGGTACAGGTCCGCACCATGGAATCGCAGAAGCCGCCGATCCGCATCGTCTGCCCAGGCCGTGTGTATCGCAGCGACTCCGATATCACCCACTCGCCGATGTTCCACCAGGTCGAAGGCCTGCTGGTTGATCGCGACATCAACTTCGCCGACCTCAAAGGCACCATCGAAGAGTTCCTGCGGGTGTTCTTCGAGAAGGAGCTGGCGGTACGTTTCCGTCCTTCATTCTTCCCGTTCACCGAGCCATCCGCTGAAGTCGATATGGAATGCGTGATGTGCAGCGGTAAAGGCTGCCGCGTCTGCAAACAGACCGGCTGGCTGGAAGTGATGGGTTGCGGCATGGTTCACCCCAACGTGCTGCGCATGTCCGGGATCGACCCGGAAGAATTCTCGGGCTTTGCCTTCGGCATGGGCGTTGAGCGTCTGGCCATGCTGCGTTACGGCGTGAACGACTTGCGTCTGTTCTTCGACAACGACTTGCGGTTCCTCGCGCAATTTCGCTAGTCGTAACGGATCTTTAGGAGAGCAGGATGAAATTCAGTGAACAATGGCTGCGTGGCTGGGTAAGCCCGCAGGTAAGTCGCGACGAGCTGGTTGCTCGTCTGTCGATGGCCGGCCTTGAGGTCGATAGCGTTACGCCGGCCGCCGGTGTTTTCAGTGGCGTGGTAGTGGGCGAGGTGCTGAGCACCGAGCAACACCCGGACGCTGACAAGTTGCGTGTGTGCCAGGTCAGCAACGGCGCGGAAACCTTCCAGGTCGTGTGCGGAGCGCCAAACGTGCGCCCGGGCCTGAAAATCCCGTTCGCCATGATCGGTGCCGAGCTGCCAGGCGACTTCAAGATCAAGAAGGCCAAGCTGCGTGGCGTTGAGTCCAACGGCATGCTGTGCTCCCAGGCGGAGCTGCAGGTCGGTGAAGGCAACGATGGCCTGATGGAACTGCCGGCCGACGCGCCAGTGGGCCAGGACATCCGTGTCTATCTGGAACTGGAAGATGCCAGCATCGAGGTCGACCTGACCCCGAACCGCGGCGACTGCCTGTCGCTGGCGGGCCTGGCGCGTGAAGTCGGCGCACTGTACGCCGCGACCGTGACCCGCCCGGTGGTTGCAGCGGTACCTGCCGTGCACGACGAAGTGCGTTTGATCGAAGTGCTGGCCCCCAACGCCTGCCCACGTTACCTGGGTCGCGTGATCCGTAACGTCGACCTGTCCAAGCCAACCCCGCTGTGGATGGTTGAGCGCCTGCGCCGTTCCGAAGTGCGCAGCATCGACGCTGCCGTCGACATCACCAACTACGTGATGCTGGAACTGGGCCAACCGCTGCACGCCTTCGATCTCGCCGAAATCAACGGCGGCATCCGCGTGCGCATGGCCGAGGAAGGCGAGAAGCTGGTACTGCTCGACGGCCAGGAAGTCAGCCTGCGTGCCGACACCCTGGTGATCGCTGACCATTCCCGCGCCCTGGCGATTGCCGGCGTGATGGGGGGGGAGCACAGCGGCGTGTCCGCAACCACTCGCGACATCTTTCTCGAAAGCGCTTTCTTCGATCAGATCGCCATCGCTGGCAAGGCCCGTTCCTACGGCCTGCACACCGACGCCTCGCACCGCTACGAGCGTGGCGTGGACTGGCAGCTGGCCCGTGAAGCCATGGAGCGCGCCACTGGCCTGCTGCTGGAAATCACTGGCGGCGAAGCCGGCCCGATCATCGAAACCGTCAGCGAACAGCACCTGCCGTCGGTTGCACCGATCATCCTGCGCGCCAAGGCCGTTGAGCAAATGCTCGGCCTGGTGATCGAGCCGGTTGAAATCGAGCGCCTGCTGTCGGCACTCGGCCTCGGCATCTCGGCCGGTGAAGCAGGGCAGTGGCACGTAGAAGTGCCAAGCCATCGCTTCGATATCAGCCTGGAAGTCGACCTGATCGAAGAACTGGCCCGCCTGTACGGCTACAACCGCCTGCCGGTTCGTTACCCGCAAGCGCGCCTGGCGCCGCAGCCGAAAGCCGAAGCCCGTGCACACCTGCCGGAACTGCGTCGCCTGCTGGTTGCCCGTGGTTATCAGGAAGCGGTGACCTACAGCTTCATCGATCCAAAGCAATTCGAACTGTTCAACCCGGGTGTCGAGCCGCTGTTGCTGGCTAACCCGATCTCCAACGACATGGCCGCCATGCGCTCGTCGCTGTGGCCGGGTCTGGTGAAGGCGCTGTCCCACAACCTGAACCGTCAGCAAGACCGCGTGCGCATGTTCGAAAGCGGCCTGCGTTTCGTCGGTCAGCTGGATGGCCTGAAGCAAGAGCCGATGCTGGCTGGTGTGGTTTGCGGCAGCCGTCTGCCTGAAGGCTGGGCACAAGGTCGCGACACCGTCGACTTCTTCGACGTCAAGGCCGATGTGGAAGCGGTGCTGGGCTTTGCCGGTGCGCTGGATGCCTTCACTTTCACCCCTGGCAAACACCCGGCGTTGCACCCGGGCCAGACCGCCCGTATCGAACGTGAAGGTCGCCTGGTGGGCTTCGTTGGCGCGATTCACCCGGAACTGTCGAAAACCTTGGGGCTGGACCGTCCAGTCTTCGTTTTTGAGCTAGTCTTGGCTGAAGTGGCCTCGGGCAAAATGCCTAAATTCAGCGAGTTGTCGCGTTTCCCTGAAGTACGACGTGATCTGGCGCTGATTGCCGATCAAGGTGTTGCGGCCAGTGCTGTTCTGGACGTAATCCGTGAAAATGCAGGGGAATGGCTGACAGACCTCAGGCTATTTGACGTCTATCAGGGTAAAGGCATTGATCCGCATAGAAAAAGCCTTGCAGTTGGCTTGACCTGGCAGCATCCATCGCGCACTCTTAATGACGATGAGGTGAATACGACGACGCAAAATATCCTCACCTCGCTCGAACAAAGGTTGAACGCCACGTTAAGGAAGTGACGTATGGGGGCTTTGACGAAAGCTGAGATGGCGGAACGTCTGTATGAAGAGCTGGGCCTGAACAAGCGCGAGGCCAAGGAATTGGTCGAGCTGTTCTTTGAAGAAATCAGGCACGCACTTGAAGACAACGAACAGGTCAAATTGTCCGGTTTCGGCAATTTTGACCTGCGGGACAAACGCCAGCGGCCTGGCCGCAATCCAAAAACGGGAGAAGAAATCCCGATCACGGCTCGCCGTGTGGTCACCTTTCGTCCAGGGCAGAAGTTGAAGGCCCGAGTTGAGGCTTATGCTGGAACCAAGTCATAACGACGAACTGCCCGTCATCCCAGGCAAACGCTACTTCACCATTGGTGAAGTCAGCGAGCTCTGTGCGGTAAAGCCGCACGTGCTGCGCTATTGGGAGCAGGAGTTTCCTCAACTCAACCCCGTCAAACGCACCGGGAACCGTCGGTATTATCAGCGCCAGGATGTGCTGATGATCCGACAGATCCGTGCGTTGCTGTACGACCAGGGGTTCACCATCAGCGGCGCGCGCCAGCGTATGTCCGGTGATGAAGCCAAAGACGACACCACCCAATACAAGCAAATGATCCGCCAGATGATCTCCGAACTCGAAGATGTGCTGGTGGTTTTGAAGAAGTAATTCCGGCTTTTAAAATACTTCCACATTTCAAAAGCTTGCGGTATATTCCTGATCGCTTCGTTGCGAAGCGAACCCAGTAACACGCCTAGTCGGGGCGTAGCGCAGTCCGGTAGCGCACTAGCATGGGGTGCTAGGGGTCGAGTGTTCGAATCACTCCGTCCCGACCATATAATTTAAAAGGGCCGCGAGATTTATCTCGCGGCCTTTTTTATTTCCCTGCATTCCCAAAAAACACCAACGCCCGCACCTCGATACTCCTCCTTGGCGGTGCATCCACCGGCGTAGTCGGGTCATCAAACGCCGTATGTGCGCTGCGCCTTGCAACATCGCTACGCGAGTCATGGATCTTCAACAGCAGCACTTCATCCGGCCGCAACTGCGGGTAGTAATACCAGCGATGTGCGGGATTGGCCTTGACCGAAAAAGTCTCGCCAACCTTGTCCCGATACACCAGGTCGCTGGGCAGCAAGTCGCTCTCGGCCATGCTTTGCGCATCGCACAGGGCGAGTGGGGTGCTCAGGACCGGCGCACCAATCGGCCGCCAGACGTTAATAATCGCAAACCGTTCCAGCAGCCGCTGTTCAGCCTCATCCGCAGGCAAATGATCACGTACCCTGCGAATCGCCGAGCGCTCGGTCTGGTCGTTATGCACGTACCGCACCGGCTCACGCAGCCCGCGGTCCTCGCGTCCAGGCTCGTCCACCCGGATGGTGTGGTCGAAGATCACCACTTTCACCGCACCGGTCTGTTGCTTGAGCAAGGCTTCGGTTTCCGGATAGTAGTGTTCACGGACCTGATCATCGTTTTCCAGGTCAGGCACCGAGCTGGTGTGGTCGATCCTTTCGAAACCGTTGCGATCCAGACAAGCCGGTTCGTCGAGCGACCGGGCGTTGTGAATACTCACTTGGGTGGGGTCCAGCACGCCGTTGCGCTTGGGTGTGCCGTCTGGCTGCGGGAAGGTGTAGTTCACCGGTCGCTCGCCGGTGTCCAGCAGGTAGTTGAGTTCGCCGATGACCGATGGCGGGGCGAGATGAGTCTGATGAGTTCCCATGAACAATCCTCCAGCCGTGAGGCGGTTTTCAGAAGGGTTCCTTGAAGGGCCGCAGGTCCAGTTCCTGGGTCCAGGCGCTGCGCGGTTGGGTGTGCAGGTACCAATAGGCGTCGGCGATGTCTTCGAGTTTCAGCGCACCGTCTTCCCCCAGTCGCGCCAGGTAATCGGGGGCCCGGCTTTGCACGCGCTCACCGTCGATGGCGCCATCGATGACCACATGGGCGACGTGCACGTTTTGTGGCCCGAACTCGCGGGCAAATGACTGGCTCAGTGAGCGCAAGCCCGCCTTCGCGGCAGCAAAGGCGGCGAACGGTGGCTTGCCTCGCAATGAAGCGGTAGCCCCGGTGAACAACAGGCTGCCGCCACCACTGTCGAGCAGCAAGCGGGTGGCCTCGCGGGCAAACAGGAAGCCACCCAGGGTCGATGCCCGCCAGGTCTGCTCGAACAACTGCGCGCTCAACTCCAGGGTCGGCGCTGCGACGGAGTTGCCGACATTGAAGATCGCGGCCTTGAGGGGGCCCAACTGGCTGATCTGCTGGCTGGCGGCGATCACCTCGGACTCGATTCCCGAGTCCGCCACGATAGCCACCGCCTCCCCGCCGAGCGCACGGATGCCCTCGACCACAGCCTGCAACTTGTCCGGGCTCCTGCCGCTGACAGCCACCTGCAAACCCTCCCGCGCGAAGCGTCGCGCCAGCGCCGCTCCCAGGCCGGCCACGGCACCCACACCAGCAACCCACACCACAGGCTCGGATCGAGACTCAGACATTAGCCACTTCCTCAATGAGATACGTGGCTAACAATTTACCCATCGCCGGGCGTGAGGAATAAGAACATCGACAGCTAAGGTTATGCGCTGACTCAATAGCGCATTTCCACCGCCACATAAGCCCCAATCCCATCCCCCGGATACAACGACGCCGTATCCTGCCCCTTCGCGTCATACAACGGCTGCACCGCCGTCACGTATTTCTGATTGGTCAGGTTCTTCAAATCCAGCGACACCTTCCAGTCCTTGCTCGGCGTTTCATACCCCACGTTCGCCCCGAAGATTGTGTAGGAGGGCGCATAGAAGCTGTTCGCATAGTCCACCGCCGTACGCGAAGCCGATTGCACATTCACCCCGGTATAGAAGCCCGCCGGGTGCTGATACTGCACTTCGCCCTGATAGATATGCTTCGGAATCCCCGGCAGTTGGTTGTCGCCGAAGGTCGGGTCGTGGCGGTAGTAGAAGTCGTTATAGGTATACACCTGGCGCAGGGTGATTTTTTCACCCGAGGTGTTTTCCCACAGGCGTGTATTCAAGCCGGCCTCGATGCCTTGGTGGATCGTCGGCGTGGCGTTGAATGCACCGGTGACCGCAGCAGCGGTGGAGGTGGCCGGGATGATCTGCACGTTGAGCAATTCATCTTTCACCCATGAGCGGTAGAGCGCCAGGCTGCCGTCGAAGATGCCCGACGAACCCTTGATCCCGATTTCCACGGTGTTGGCTTTCTGTTCCACCAGCGGCCGTACGTACGGCGTGGTCGGCCCGGAGCCGGAGTATTCCCAGGACGCCGGTGGATCGACGGATCGGCTGACGTTGGCAAACACTTGCAGTTGTGGGTTGAACTCGTAACGCACGCCCACTCGCGGTGCCAGGCTCCAGTTGTCGTAGGTCACATCGCTCGGGTAGGTGGTGGTGTTGGCCACCAGGGCTTCCTTGACGTCGGCATGGCGGCGGACGTTGATCGCCGAGACGCCACTGGTCAGCCACAGGCCGTCTACCAGTTCCAGGTCGTTGCCCACGGAGAACACGTGATCGAACGAGGAGCTGTAGTCGACGAACTTGCGCGTCTGTTTGTTGGCGAAGGTGGAGTCGACCTGGCCCTTGAGGTGCTCGGTGGAGGTGAAGGCCAGGCTGGAGCGGCTTTCGTGGCCGAACAGGGTGTCGTGGCGGTCGTAGTTGATCACCGCGCTCAGGTCATGCCAGTCCCAGTAGCTGGGGTTGCTCGGGCTGTTCGGGCTGTTGTTGTGGGCGTACTGGTAGTAGACGAAACCCACCGACAGGGTGGCGTCGTCCTCAAAGGTGTAGGTGGTCTTGCTGCCCAGCCATACGCTGCCGGGGCGACGGCTGCCGGCGCCGCTGCTTTCGGCGGTGGCACTGGCGCGGTCGGAGTGGTGCCTGACCGCATCCAGGGTGGTGGCGCTCGGGTCGTTGTGGAACTCGTCGCGGTAACGCAGCATCACCCGGGTTTCGAGTTGCGGGCTGAAGCGGTAGCCAAAGTTGGCCACTACGCCCTGGCTTTTCGACAGACTGTAGTCGCGGTAACCGTCGCTGCGGTAGTTGTCGGCATTCAGGTAGTAATCGAACGCACCCTCGACGCCGCCGACACTCAGGCTTTGCTTGTTGTAGCCGTAGCTCCCGGTTTCCGCCCGCACCCGCAGCCCGGGTGCGGTGTAACCGGTCTGGTTGACGAAGTTGATGGCGCCGCCAAGGCTCAGTGCGCCGTACTGGAAGGCGTTGGCACCCCGCAGGATCTCGGTGTAGTTCACCCCCGAGCCGTTGAGGAATTCGTAGGGTGTGCCGCCCGGGCCGGTGATCGGCAGGCCGTCGAACAGGAACTTGATGCCCTCACGGAAATACCCCGGCGAGGTGTTGGCGCCCGAGCCACGGATGGAGATCTTGGCCGCGTCGTTGCCGCCGGTGGACTGCACGAACACGCCCGGCTGATAGGCGAGGGTGTCCTGCAAGGTGGCGGTGCGTCCCTTGGCCACCTGTTCGCTGTCGACCACGCTGGTGCCGCCTGGCACTTCGGACAGCTGACTTTTGGCTGCCTCAACGGGCGTGATTTTTTGTGCCTCTACTGTCACCGTCTTTAGCCGTGTTCCGGTCGTCGGTGTGACCTCATCATCTGCCTGCACACTGGCGGAAAAAACCAGGGCTGAGCCCAGCCCCACCATCGCCAGCCAAGTTGCTTGCCGCACGGCAAGTGTCAACTTTTGCAACTCTCCCCGAAAGATTGGATCCATTAAGCGTGTTCCTTGTGAATAGATAAAAGAGCCCCAGCTTTCTATTCGAATAGTCATGCCTGTTTCGCTCTGAGCAGTTTCTATGCCAAGACTATTGGCCAAGGAATACGCGCGCTTAGTTAAGGTTAAGTGTTCTGCGGGATACTTTGTTTTGAGTCGGTGTTTGATTCTCAACAGTCAACTTTAATGCCTGGGATTGCCGCAGCTGTCTCGAACGCAACAGTTGATAAGCAGTGTGTAAGGCTACCAACAATCTCAGGGTGTATAACGGGTATAACCATATAAGTGTTTGGCAGTGTTTGCCCCGTTTTACAAGGGTTTTGCGCCGGTTTCATGGTCAATATGGCGTTTCTTGAAGACTGGCATGCTCACTGCATTACATCCCGTAATTGCAAACTTTCAGTGTTCATCGAGTTCCTCTAAGGAAGTGTCATTGACAACCATCCTGAAACTTTCGGCGGTTATTTCACTGTGCCTGGCAGTCAATGCCTGCTCACCGGCTGCGGCACCGAAACATGAAACGTCTGCGGCTGATGGCACGGTCACCAACGGTGTAGTGACTTATTCGGCGACGGACTTTCATGAGTCGTCACCGGGGCGCAGTGGCGGAACTTTGCGCGTCTCAGCCGCCTCCGACGCCGGCAGTTTCGATGTTCACGCACTGTCTAACGGCAACATCCAGTGGATGGGCCGGATTCTCTTCGATTGCCTGGTGTACCAGGACGAGCAGGGCAATATCAGCCCGTGGCTGGCTCGCTCCTGGGACATCTCCGACGACGGCAAGACCTACACCTTTCACCTGCGCGACGACGTGACCTTCAGCGACGGCGAGAAATTCAATGCCCAGGCGCTGCAAACCAACCTGGACCACATGCGCGACCCGGCGACCAAGTCCCCACTGGCCGCGGCCTATATCGCGCCGTACCTGGATGGCAAGGTCATCGACGACTACACCTTCGAAGCCCATTTGCGCGAACCCTATACGCCGTTCCTGGATGTGCTGGCGCAGTCCTGGCTGAGCATGATCTCCCCCAGGCAGATTCGCGAGGCGCCGAAGACCATCGCCGAGCACCCCATCGGCAGCGGGCCGTTTACGTTGCAGAGCTACACCCGTGACCAGGGCGCGGTGTTCATCAAGCGCCCCGGCTACAACTGGGCGCCACCGGTGACGCGCCACGCGGGCGAGGCCTACCTGGACCGTATCGAACTGAGCTACGTCCCCGAAGCCATGATCCGCTTCACGGCGCTAGAGTCCGGCCAGTCGGATTTCGCGCTTGATGCACCGGCCCAGAATGCCGCCGCCATCCGCGCCAACCCCGACCTGGTGATGCGCAGCCGGATTCGCAAGGGAAACCCGAGCCGCAGCATGACCTTCAACGTCGAGCAGCCACCGTTCGACGATGTACGGGTGCGTCGCGCAGTGGCCAAGGCCATTGACCGCGAAGGGTTGGCGTGGATTTCCGGCTTCGGCGAATACATCGCCAAGGCGGATTTCCTGGCGGCCAACACCCGGTTTTATCAACCCAACAACGACGCCCTGGCCTACGACGTGAAAGCCGCCAATGCGCTGCTGGACGAGGCCGGCTGGACCGGGCGCGATGCCCAGGGCTATCGAACCAAGGACGGGCAGCGCCTGAATGCAACGATGCTGTCCTATGACAACCCGGCGTTTCCCGCCAGCGTTTCGGTGGCCATCCAGGCCGACCTGAAAAAAGTCGGCTTCGAGATGCCCATCGAAATGCTGCCGCTGACCCGCGTGACCGAGAAACGCTACGCCGGGAAGTTCCAGGCGCTGGCGGGCGGTTACTGGCACACCAACACACCCGATGGCCTGTTCGTGCTCTATCACAGCCAGGCCATCAGCACCGACAAGATCATCGGCCAGAACGTCGGGCGCTTCCGTGATGCCGAACTGGATCGCGTGCTCAGCGCCGCCCGCCAATCCCGCGACCCGGTGCAATTGCAGGCGCTCTATGGCGAGGCGCAAAAGCGCCTGACCGAAACCGTCCCGGCGGTGCCTTCGGTGGAAAGCCAGGTGCTCACCGCGTATGGCCGGCAGGTCCAGGGCGTGATTTTCGATACCTCCCACAACGTACCGTTCTTCACCAGCATCTGGCTGGACCGGGGGCAACCATGAGCCTGTTCAAATCCATCGCCTGGCGCCTGCTGGCGGGCATTGGCGTGCTGTGGGGCGCGGCGACGCTGACGTTCCTCGCGGTCAATTTCAGCGGCGGTGACACGGCGCTGGCAATCCTCGGCGGGCCGGATTCGATGCCCACCCCGGAGCTGCTGGCCCGGGTGCGTGCCGAGTACGGCCTGGACCAACCCCTCATCGTGCAATACGGCAATTACCTGGTGCGCCTGGCCCATGGCGACCTGGGCGAGTCCTATCGCTTGCGCATCCCGGTGCAGCAGGCGATTGCCGAGCAGATCGGCGCAACCATTCAACTGTCCCTGAGCGCGGCGTTTCTGGCGGTGGTATTGGCCCTGGTGTGCGCGATCCTCACCGCCAACCGTTCGCGTTGGGTGCGTTCAGCCGTTTCAGGCAGCGAGCTGGTGCTGTCTTCAGCACCTTCGTTTGTGATCGGGATGCTGTTGTTGCTGGTGTTTTCGTTTCATTGGCACTGGTTGCCGCCCTCCGGTTCCGTTGGCTGGCGCTCATTGATCCTGCCCTCGATCGCGCTGGCGTTGCCGGTGGCGGCAGTGCTGACCCAGCTGCTGCGCCAGTCCCTGGAAGACACCCTCGAACAACCCTTTATTGCCATGGCCCGTGCCCGTGGCTTGTCCGAAACCGCTGTGCGCCTGCGTCATGCCTTGCGCCATGCGCTGGTGCCGTTGGTGACCCTGGCCGGGTTCGTGTTCGCCAGCCTGCTGGGCGGCGCGGTGGTGGTGGAATTGCTGTTTGCACGCCAGGGCATCGGGCGCTTGATGCTCGATGCCACCAGCAACAAAGACGTGCCGGTGGTGCTGGGCGTGACCTTGCTGGCCGCCACCGTCTATGTGCTGGTGAACCTGGCCGTCGATTTGATCAACCGCTGGATTGACCCTCGGGCCAACCAAGCGTGAGTGCCTTTGAAGAAGGAAAAACCATGAGTGCTTCGATCCCCGCTGAAGTGAGTTATGCCGACTTGCACCAGCGTTTCGCTGACGTATTTGCCCGGATAGCCGACACCGCCGTCGCCCGCGAGCAGCAACGCGAGCTGGCCCATGACGCGGTGGCATGGCTGCGCGAGGCCGGCTTTGGCGCACTGCGTGTGCCGCAGGCCTTGGGCGGCCTGGGTGCAAGCCTGCCGCAGCTGTTTCGCCTGTTGATTGAACTGGGAGAGGCCGATTCAAACCTGCCGCAGATTGTGCGCGCGCATTTCGGGTTTGTTGAAGGCCGGCTTTCCAGCCGTGACAGCGAGTCCCAAAATTACTGGTTCGCCAAAGTCGTCGACGGCGAGTTGTGGGGCGCCGCCATGGCCGAGCGCACCGACACCACCCGCAATTCGGTGACCCTCAGCGCGGTCGACTCTGGCTGGCAGCTGGACGGCGAGAAGTACTACTGCACCGGCACGCTGTACGCCAACTGGATCGCCGCCGTGGCCCTGGATGGCGAAGATTTTGTCAGCCTGGCGGTACGCACCGACGCGCCGGGTGTCACCGTCGAGGATGACTGGGACGGGTTTGGCCAGCGACTCACCGGCAGCGGCACCACCCGCTTCAAGGCGGTGAACGTACCGGAGCAGCACATTGTGCGGCGCTTCAAAAAAGACGAACTGCGCGCCGAGTCCTACCTGAGCGCTTTCTACCAGTTGTTCCACCTGGCGACCCTGGCCGGCATCGCCAACGCCGTGCTGCGTGACGCCACCGAATTCGTCAAGGGCCGCACCCGCGCGTTTGGTGTGCCGGGGCAATCGAGCCCCAAGGATGACCCGCTGGTGCAGCGGGTGATCGGCCGCTTGTCGAGCCTGGCCTATGCCGCACGCACCCAGGTGCTGGCCGTCGCGGAGGTGCTGCAGGACGTGCACGAAGCGGAGCAGGGCGGGCACGCAACCGAACAGCATTACACCGAGGCCGAGATTCGCGCTTTTCAGGCGCAACAGATCGTGCTGGAACAGGTGCTGGAAGCCACCACGCTGCTGTTCGAAGTCGGCGGCGCCTCCGCCACCAGCGAGTCGCGTCGCTTCGACCGGCATTGGCGCAACGCACGAACCCTGGCCTCCCACAACCCGGCGATCTTTCGCGAACGGGCACTGGGCAACTACTACCTCAATGACGTCACCCCGAACGCCGCCTGGCGCAGCCTGCAAGCCGCCGACGCCGAGCAGCAGGCCGCCCGCGACGAAGCGAGTGCGGTATGAGCCATCAACCCTTGAAGAAAAAAGGATCACCCATGCGTTACCGCCAACTGGGCAACAGCGACATCCAAGTCAGCGTGCTGGGCCTCGGCACCATGACCTGGGGCCACCAGAACACCGAAAACGATGCCCATCAACAGATCGACCTGGCACTGGCCGAAGGTATCAATTTCATCGACACCGCCGAGATGTACCCCACGCCCACCAAGGCCGAAACCTGGCGCACCACCGAGCGTTACATCGGCAGCTGGCTGGCGGCCAGTGGTCGACGTGACGAGGTGATCCTGGCCAGCAAAATCGCCGGCCCGGCCCGTGACCCCAGCAGCCAGCAGCACATCCGCGACGGCCTCAGCCGCCACGACCGGCGCAACATCGTCCAAGCCCTCGACGGCAGCCTCAAACGCCTGAACACCGACTACCTCGACCTGTACCAACTGCACTGGCCCGACCGCACCACCAACATCTTCGGCCAGCGCGAATACCCGTATCAGGCAGACACCCAGAGCGTCGCCATCGAGGAAACCCTGGCGGTGCTGGCCGATCAGGTCAAGGCCGGGAAGGTGCGCCACATCGGGGTTTCCAATGAAACCCCGTGGGGCGTCGCCGAGTTTCTCAAGCAAAGCGAACGCCTCGGCCTGCCGCGCATTGCCAGTGTGCAAAACCCCTACAGCTTGCTTAACCGCCTGTACGAAGGCGGCCTCTCGGAGTTCACCCATCGTGAAGGCGTCGGGCTGCTGGCGTACTCGCCGCTGGCCTTCGGTGCGCTCACCGGCAAGTACCTCGGCGGCGCACGGCCCGAGGGCTCACGGCTGTCGGCGGTGTACCGCACTTTCAATCGCTACGACAGTGCCTCGGCCCAGGAGGCCATCACCGGCTACGTGGAGATAGCCCGGCAACATGGCCTCACCCCGGCCCAACTGGCCCTGGCCTTCATCATCGACAAACCCTTCGTCACCAGCGCACTGACCGGGCAAACCAGCCTGGCGCAATTGCGCGACAACCTCGGCGCGCTGGACGTGACTCTTGGCGATGAGATCAAGGCGCAGATCCAGGCCATCCACCAGCGCATCCCCAACCCCGCGCCCTAGCACCAGGAGCCTGGCATGACGCAAACCATTGAAACGTTGATCGGCAATCGCCCGTTGCGTCTTGTCGGGTTTACCCAACTGCGGCCGGGTCTGTTGCTCGCCGGGGTATTTGTCGGGCTGTTGCTGTTGGCCGCCGTTGTTCCGCAATGGCTGGCCCCGTATGACCCGTTGGAGGCGTCGGCGCGCATGGCGTTCCAGGCGCCGAGCAATGTGCATTGGCTGGGCACTGATGAGAACGGGCGCGATGTGCTCAGCCGATTGATTTATGGCGTGCGTTCGTCGCTGTTCATGGGCCTCGCCGCCACTGCGCTGGGACTGGCCTGGGGCACCTTGCTCGGCTTGATCGCAGGCCTTGGGCCTCGCTGGCTGGACGGCGCCTTGATGCGCGGGATCGACGTGCTGCTGTCCTTTCCCGACCTGTTGCTGGCGCTGGTGATCATCACGTTTTTCGGCCAGGGCACGGCCAATCTGATTCTCGCGATAGGCATTGCCGGTGTGCCGCGTTATGCGCGCCTGGTACGGGCGCAAACCCTCAGCGTACGCAATGCCGGCTACGTCGAATCCGCCGTCACCCTCGGCCAATCGCAGCTGGCGGTGGTGCTGCGGCACATCCTGCCGAATGCGTTCAAGCCCGTGTTGATCCTCGCCACCATCGGCATCGGCGGCGCGATCACTGCCGGTGCCGCCTTGAGTTTCCTCGGCTTCGGCGCACCGCCGCCTGCGCCGGAGTGGGGCGGGATGATGTCCATCGGGCGCAGCTTCCTGGCCAATGCGCCGTGGCTGGTGGCCTGGCCCGCCCTGATCATCACCCTGACCGTTGTTTCCATCAGTGCCATCGGCCGCGAACTCTTGCGCCGCAGCGAAGGAAAGCCTCTATGACGATGAACATCCATACCCTCGGCCCGCTGGTCGATATCCGCGACCTGACAGTACGTTTCGGCCAGGCCGAGCCGGTGTTGCACGGTGTCAGTCTGCAGTTGAGCCGGGGTGAATGCCTCGCGCTGGTGGGGGAGTCGGGGTCCGGAAAAAGCGTCACCGCCCGCACCCTGGCTGGCCTCACCGGCAAGGACGCCCATGTCCAGGCTGCCAAGCTGGCCTTCCAGGGCGTCGACCTGCGCCAGCTCAACGAGCGGGCCTGGCAGCAACTGCGCGGCGCGAGCATCGGCTTTGTGATGCAGGACGCGTTGGGCGCGCTGGACCCGCTGCGCCGCGTCGGTGCCGAGATCGAAGAACCGTTGCACCTGCACACCGCATTGGGCCTGGAAGCGCGCCGCCTGCGGGTGCTGGAACTGCTGCGGGATGTCGGTGTGCCGGAACCGGAACTGCGCGCCAGCCAATACCCCTGGCAACTTTCCGGCGGCTTGCGCCAGCGGGCGCTGATCGCCTCGGCGATTGCCTGCAATCCGCGGCTGATCATTGCCGATGAACCCACCACGGCACTGGATGCCACGGTGCAGGCCCAGGTCATCGCCCTGCTGGAGAGCCTGCGCGGTGAAGACAATGCACTGCTGATGGTCAGCCACGACCTGTCGGTGGTCTCGCGCCTTGCCGATCGCGTGGCTGTGATGCGCCACGGGGTGATCGTGGAGGAGGGCAGCACCGAACAGGTCCTGCAAGACCCGCGTCATCCGTATACCCAACTGCTGCTGCGGGCCGCCAAGGCCGTGCACTTCCAGCCCACACGCCGACTGCTCACGGCGGTGGAGCCCGAGCCGGCGCCCCAGGGCGAAATACTGCTTGAAGCACGCGAGCTGTCCAAAACCTTTGTCGGCCCCGACGGCAAAACCCGCACGGTGCTGAACCAGGTGTCGCTACAGCTGCGTCGCGGCGAGACGCTGGGGGTGGTGGGCGAATCGGGTTGCGGCAAGACCACCTTGACCCGGCTGATACTCGGCCTGGAAACCGCCGATGCCGGCGAGGTGTGGATCAAGGGCCAGCGCTGGTCCGACCTCGACGCCAGGCAAAAACGCGAAGCCCGGCGTGCGGTGCAAGTGGTGTTCCAGGACCCGCTCAGCTCCTTCGACCCACGCTACACCGTGCAGCGTGTGCTGTTCGAAGCGCTGGTGGTGGCTGGCGTACCGCGTCATGCCCGGCGCGACCGTGCCCTGGAACTGCTGGAATTGGTACGCCTTGATGCCAGCGTCTTGTCGCGCCGGCCGATCGAACTTTCCGGTGGCCAGCGCCAGCGCATCGCGATTGCCCGAGCGTTGGCTTCCGAGCCGCAGATCCTGATCTGCGATGAACCGGTGTCGGCACTCGACGTGTCGGTACAGGCACAGATTCTCGAACTGCTCGACGACCTCAAGCGCCGCCTCGGCCTGGCTTGCCTGTTCATTTCCCATGACCTCGGCGTGATCAACTACGTCAGCGAGCGCGTGCTGGTGATGAAGGCCGGTGAAGTGGTGGAGTCCGGCTCGGTACGCGCGGTGTTCGACCGTCCGGCCCATGCCTATACCCGCGCGCTGATCGATGCGATCCCGACCCTTGAAACCGACTACACGCCGATCCCGTTCTACCTGAATGTCGCGATCTGACGTATTGGAAAACGTATCTACGAAAGGAGTGCTCCTGGTGCCCAAGCAACTGCACGTGAATTTGTTTGAAATGAACTGCGTCAGCCACATCGTCCATGGTTTGTGGGTGCACCCGGACAACAACCGGCACCGTTTCAACGACCTGGACTATTGGACCGAGCTGGCGCAGTTGCTGGAATACGGCACCTTTGACGGCGTGTTCCTGGCCGATGTGATTGGCACCTATGACCGCTTTCGCGACGGCCCCGAGACCTCGCTGCGTGAGGGCATGCAGATTCCCAGCAACGACCCGCTGCTGGTGATTCCGGCGATGGCCGGGGTGACCAAGAACCTGGGGTTCGGCGCGACCTTTTCCACCACCTACGAACCGCCGTTCGCCTTTGCGCGGCGCATGAGTACCCTCGATCACCTGACCAAGGGGCGGGTGGGCTGGAACATTGTCACCTCGTACCTGCCGAATGCGGCGCGCAACTTCGGGCACGACACTGAGGTGGTTCACGATCACCGCTACGAGATCGCCGATGAATACCTCGACGTGCTGTACAAGCTTTGGGAAGGTTCCTGGGACGATGACGCGGTGATTGTCGACCGTGAGCGTCGGATCTACACCGATCCGGACAAGGTGCGCTATATCAACCACGTGGGGGAGCACTTCAAGGTTGCAGGCCCACACTTGTGCCAGCCTTCGCGGCAGCGTACGCCGGTGTTGTTTCAGGCTACGGGGTCACCGGCCGGGATCGAGTTTGCCGGGCGGCACGCCGAAGTGGTGTTTACCGGTGGTAATGATGCGCCGGCGGTGCGGGCGAATATCCAGGCGATGCGGCAGAAGGCGGTTGAGCATGATCGCGATCCGGCGGGGTTGAAGTTTATTGTGATGGCGGGGGTGATCGTTGGGCGGACCGATGAGGAGGTGAGTGCCAAGCTCGACAGTTATCGCAAGTTGGTGAGTGTCGAGGCGTCGCTGGCTCACGGGCAGTCGGCGATTGATTTGACGGCGTATCCGCGGGATACGTTGATCAGTGATCTGGTGAGTCGGCAGGTCAAGGGGTGGGAGAGTTTGAGCCGGTACAAGGCGGACTCCACTGTTGGGGCGGTACTGGCGCAGCTGGGTGGGTTTAATCGCGAGCGGTTTTTTGTCGCGGGTACGCCGACGGTGGTGGCGGACGCGATTGAGAAATGGCTGGATGAGGATGGGATCGACGGGATTAACCTGAGGCAGTATTTGTCATTTGAGACGGCGCGGGACTTTATTGAATTGGTGGTGCCGGAGTTGCGTCGTCGGGGGCGGTTTCGTGAGCGGTACAACGAGGGGGAGACGTTGCGGGAGCGGTTGTTTGGGGCTGGGCGGGCGCGGTTGCCGGGGGACCACTTTGGGG
>NZ_JACAOM010000073.1:0-59104 GCF_013386245.1 Pseudomonas sp. 21615526
CCCGCGAGCTGTGCTGCCCGGGCGGCACGGGCAGGGCGCAGTGGTAGCAGGGGATCGGGGTGGTCATGGCTCAGTTCCGATGATCGTTCCCACGCTCTGCGTGGGAACGCTTCGCTGGACGCTCCGCGTCCGCTCTTGTGACGCGGAGCGTCACGGGATGCATTCCCACGCAGAGCGTGGGAACGATCAAACAGGTGACGCTCTATTTTTTCAGGTCTTCAGCACCCTGCAGCGGCTCGTCGCCCAGCAGCAAGTCCTTGTCATGGCTGACCTGTTCTTCTTCAAACATACGCCAGGTCCGGTCGCCTTCCACCCCTAGCAGCTCGACGAAGCGGCGGCCTTCGACCTTGTCGGTCACCTGGCCGATGTAGCGGCCGGGCTCGCTGTCGCTGCGGGTCAGGATGATCTTGCGATCCTTCTCCGGCTGGGTCGGCGAAATCAGGTTCAGCTCCAGGGTGCCGGGCCCGCTGTTGCCGGTCAGGTGCAATTCGACTTCGCCGGTCAACTCGTCCAGGTGCACCTTGGCCCGCAGTTGCAGAGTCTGGGCCAGCAGTTCGCGGTCCAGGGAACGGTTGATGCCTTTGCCGGCCTCGTAATAGTTGTCGTTGACCAGGTTGTCGGGGTTGTTCACCGCGATGGTCACCATGGACAAGGTCAACGTCACCGAGCAGGTCAGGATCCCAATGATGATCCAGGGCCAGAGGTGCTTGTACCAGGGGCTTGCGGCAGTAGCTGCGGGCATTGTTCGGCTCTCTATTAACGGACTTGTGGGCCGATGAATCGGCTCTTGGCTTCAATGTGGACGCTGTCGTCATCGGCATCCCTGAGGATGAATTTCACCTCGTTGGTGCTCGACGGCAGTTGTTCCGGTGCGCTCGACAACTCCACCGGCATGCTGAAGATTTCCCCGGCCGCTACCTTGATCTCGCGCCGGCCTTGCAGCTTGAGGTCTGGCAGGCCTGCGGCGTCAAGCACGTAGGTGTGGTCGCGCTGGTCCTTGTTCATGATCTTCAGGCTGTAGACGTTTTCGATCCGGCCCTCGGCGTTTTCGCGGTACAGCACGCGGTCCTTGCTGACATCGAAACCCACCAGCGAGCGCACGAAGAAGGCGGCCACCAACAGGCTGATCATCGCCAGCAGCACCAGGGCATAACCGATCAGGCGCGGGCGCAGCTTATGGGTTTTCTGCCCGGACAGGTTGTGCTCGGTGGTGTAGCTGATCAGCCCGCGCGGGTATTCCATCTTGTCCATGATGTTGTCGCAGGCGTCGATGCAGGCCGCGCAGCCGATGCATTCAATCTGCAGGCCGTCACGGATGTCGATGCCGGTAGGGCACACCTGCACGCACATCGTGCAATCGATGCAGTCCCCCAAGCCCTGGGCCTTGTAGTCGATACCTTTTTTGCGCGGCCCACGGACTTCGCCACGGCGCGGGTCGTAGGAAACGATCATCGTGTCCTTGTCGAACATCACGCTCTGGAAACGCGCATACGGGCACATGTAGATGCACACCTGCTCGCGCAGCCAGCCGGCGTTGCCGTAGGTGGCGAGGGTGAAGAAGCCGACCCAGAAATACGACCAGCCATCCGCCTGGCCGGTGAAGAAATCGAGCACCAGTTCACGGATCGGCGAGAAGTAGCCGACAAAGGTCATGCCGGTGACGAAGCCGATGATCAGCCACAGGCTGTGCTTGCCGAACTTGCGCAGGAACTTGTTGGCGCTCATCGGCGCCTTGTCCAGCTTGATGCGCTGGTTGCGGTCGCCTTCGGTGACCTTTTCGCACCACATGAAGATCCAGGTCCACACGCTTTGCGGGCAGGTGTAGCCGCACCAGACGCGGCCGGCATACACGGTGATGAAGAACAGGCCAAACGCCGCCACGATCAGGATGCCCGACAGCAGGATGAAATCCTGGGGCCAGAAAGTTGCGCCAAAAATGAAGAATTTACGTTCCGGCAGGTTCCACCAGACTGCCTGGTGGCCACCCCAGTTCAGCCACACGGTGCCGAAGTAGAGCAGGAACAAACCGGCACCCCCGAGCATCCGCAGATTGCGGAACAAGCCGGTGAAGGCACGGGTGTAGATTTTCTCCCGCGATGCGTAGAGATCGACGGTGTTATTCGAATTTTTGGCAGGCGGAGTAACGTCATGTACCGGAATCTGGTTGCTCATCATTGCATCCCACGGCAGTGGAGATTTGCCTCGGCCAGTACGTGCCAGCCGGGGTCAAAATAGGGGTGTTGCAGTGGCCTAATGATACGCCCCTGATACCCTTCGACGGGTGCGACCTTTGGTCGCGTTGGGGGAAATCAATTGATGGTGTACGTGATCTGGGTCAATTGACTTGTGAAGTATGGACGGTTTTCGCAGCCTTACCGGTCATTCGTCCCATGGATTGATCAGCGCGACGCCGCTGGATTGAAAGTCGCCGATGTTGCGGGTGACCACTGTCAGCCCATGAACCAGCGCGGTTGCAGCGATCAGTGCGTCACTTTCGTTGGCTTGGTCTGGCACATGCAAGCTGGCACAGCGCAGGGCAACTGCTGCATCAATCGGCAGGATTCTGGCATCAAACGCCGGCATGACATGGCGCTTGAGCCATGTGCGCAAAACCTTCCCCTGGGCGGGATCACGCCGCTCCATTCGCAGGACTCCTGTTTCCAGTTCCTTCAAGGTAATGGCTGAAATATACATCCGTGGCGCGATGACACTTTTGGCCCAGGCGACGACCTTGGCATCGGCCTGGGGTTTGCGCAGTTCAGAGATGACGTTGGTGTCGAGTAGATACATCAAGTGAAGTCCACGGGTCGATGAGTGATCACGGCGCGTTCGGTTTCGAACTCGATATCTGCCGCTTCTGGCATCACCAACAGGTCAACGATGTCGGCATTGAGGCCTGTCAGTTTTTGGTAGTCCTCAATGCTTAGCAGTACATGGGCAGGCTTGCCCCGGTCAGTGATAAAAACCGGGCCTTGGCGGGCGGCTTTTTTGGCACCGCTTGTGTCTTGATTGAATTCACGGCTGGAAATGGTGGTGATGGTCATGGGGGCTAACCTCCGTATGGAGTACGAATGTAGTCACGTTACTACCTGCGGTTTTCTTGATCAATCTCAAATGTAGATGCGTTGCTGGCGGTGACGACTTTTTCGACTTGAAAACAAAACGGCCCCGCCAATCTCCACTGGCGGGGCCGTTTTTTTTCACCGCTTTTCCTCACACGGCGTCTGGCGGCTTGTTCCCATGGGACAGTCCGAAACATACGCCGCCAGCAAGTGCACCTTGCCGTTTCCCTTGCGACTTCCTGGTGTTGAGTAAGTAAATCAGGAGAGGTCTACGGGCCGGTGTGGTGGCGTTTTTATAACTGCTTTTTGCGCTGTTAAATAACCTACAACGATTGGTTAGGAAGCTGACGCTTCTGCGATATCAGTTCTTAGGCCCAAACGAGCCTTTGTTTACACAGAATGAAACGTTTGTTGTAGGAACGCTGATCGCGTTACTGCCACGCAGGAAATGCCGACGTTGAGATCAAGTCTGGATCAGTGTTCGGCAATGTTTTGTAGCAGCGCGCAGCGTTACCACGATGAAACCTTTGATGAGCAATTGTTGAGCGTTATGCCTAGGCCTCTTGCGCGCCGATAAATTTATTTTGTTTTGACGTTATTCAAATCGAGGAAACCAATGACCATTCAACGTGCTAATGACACGCATAATGTTGGAGCCGTTCCACCATCGGCTTCGACGCTGCCAGTATCCTCTGGCATCAGCGTAGAGCAATTCAGTAGTTGGAATGATTATCGGGTGGCCGACCGTCTACTCAGAAACTTTGATAAGTATGCCGACCCTGCGCAACCAGACTACATCACCCGCGACTCTCTACGACAGGTTGCGTATGCCTCTGCGCAGAGTGGCTACAGCAGTGACGACATGAATTTTGCCCGTTCGCTGCTGGAAAATCCTGTACTCATGGAGAAACTCGATGGGTACGGAAAGCATAAGCACGATGGCAAAATCGATCGTGAAAGTATCATAACCGTGGGTCAGAATATGGGGTTTCCCCTGGCCACGATGAGTGATAAAGAACTGGCGCAAAAGCTCCTGAATGAATATGACACCTATTACCCGGAGCGCGGTTGGGGTGGAATTGATCGCAGGGAGGGTGTGACTTACGCTTCACTGAAGAACATCGCGGATGGGACGCGTCATGATCGCGGCCCAGATGAAGCGATGGTCGCGCGGGAAATCTTGAGTCGTCCTGAGTTAGTGGCACAGTTAGGACTGACGGATTGGTCTAAATCGGCTGATCGGGGGGCGATCAACGCTGCTATTAAAAGAATGGACCAAGTGCATGAAGAACGGTAACGCCTCGTCCTCGGGGTAAGTTGAGTTCCACCAATGCCCCATTACCAAAGCCCCGCGCAGCATTGGCTGCGCGGGGCTTTTTGGTTTTAATGCTTACTGCTCCTCAGCTGCCTTGTCTCCATGGGACAGGCTGTAAACATAGGCCGCCAGCAAGTGCACCTTGTCATTGCCCTGCAACTGCTCCTGCGCAGGCATCTGGCCTTGACGGCCATAACGGATGGTCTGCTGCAGTTGCGCGAAGCTCGAACCGTAGATGAACGCGCCAGGGTGGGTCAGGTCAGGCGCGCCCATGGCGGGTGTACCTTTACCGGCGGGACCGTGGCACGCCACGCAGTTGGCGGCGAAGAGTTTCTCGCCGTTGGCCACGTCTGCCTTCGCGCCTTCCGGCAATTTGCGGCCATCGAGGTTGGTCACCACGAAGCCGGCCACATCGGCCACGCCTTGCTCGCCAATGACTTCGGCCCACGCCGGCATCACCGCGTGGCGGCCCTTCATGATGGTTTCCTTGATGGTGGCCGGGTCGCCGCCCCAGCGCCAGTCGGCGTCGGTCAGGTTGGGGAAGCCGTAGGCACCCTTGGCGTCGGAACCGTGGCACACCGAGCAGTTGGAGGCGAACAGGCGGCCACCCATCTTCAAGGCTTGCGGGTCCTTGGCCACTTCTTCGATCGGCATGGCGGCGAACTTGGCGAAAATCGGTCCGAACCGGGCGTCCGACTTGGCCATTTCCTTTTCCCATTCGTGCACGCCGGTCCAGCCGGTCTGGCCATTGGCAAATGGGGTTTGCTTGTCGTTGTCGAGGTAGTTGTAGCCCGGCAGCAGGCCTTTCCAGTTGCCCAGGCCAGGGTACAGCGCCAGGTAACCGAGGGCGAAGATGATGGTGCCGACGAACAGCATGAACCACCATTTGGGCAGCGGGTTGTCGTACTCCTCGATGCCGTCGAACGAGTGGCCGACGGTTTCATCGGTTTGCTCGGCGCGCTGGCCCTTGCGGGTCGACAGCAGCAGCCAGGTCAGGGCGAAAATGGTACCCAGACTGAGGACTGTGACGTACAGACTCCAGAACGTAGTCATTCTTTGTTACTCCTAGACGCTTCCACGACGTGCTTGATGGCTTCGGGATCATCCGCGAAGGGCAGCAACGTCGCGTCTTCAAACTCCGACTTGCGCTTGGGGCTGAACACCCACAAGGCCAGGCCGATAAAGGCCACCATCACGACAACGGTGCCCAGGCCTCGAATCATCCCGATATCCATCCAGATCACCGTTTGCTTTTGATGATGGTGCCAAGGCCTTGCAAGTAGGCCACCAGTGCGTCCATTTCGGTCTTGCCCTTCACGGCCGCTGCCGCGCCGGCGATGTCTTCGTCGGTGTAGGGCACGCCCAGGGTGCGCAAGACTTCCATCTTCTTGGCGGTGTCCTTGCCGTCGAGTTTGTTTTCGACCAGGAACGGGTACGCCGGCATTTTCGATTCGGGCACCACGTTGCGCGGGTTGTACAAGTGCGCACGCTGCCAGTCATCGGAGTAACGACCGCCGACCCGGGCCAGGTCCGGGCCGGTACGCTTGGAACCCCACAGGAATGGGTGGTCCCACACGCTTTCACCGGCGACCGAGTAGTGGCCGTAGCGTTCGGTTTCGGCACGGAACGGGCGGATCATCTGCGAGTGGCAGCCGACACAACCGTTGGCGATGTAGACGTCGCGGCCTTCCAGTTCAAGGGCGGTGCGCGGCTTCATGCCTTCCACCGGCTTGTTGGTCACGTCCTGGAAAAACAGCGGAACGATCTGGGTCAGGCCGCCGATACTCACGGCGATGACCATGAAGAAGGCCAGCAGGCCGATATTCTTCTCGACTACTTCATGCTTCATCAGTGAGCTCCCACAACGGCGATCTTGGTAGCGGCTTCGGCTTCTACAGGGTCGGAGGCACGCACGGTGCGCCACACGTTGTAGGCCATGAACAGCATGCCGCTGGCAAAGATCGCACCGCCCAGGGCGCGCACGATGTAACCCGGATGGCTGGCTTGCAGCCCTTCGACGAAGGAGTAGGTGAGGGTGCCGTCATCGTTGATTGCACGCCACATCAGGCCCTGGGTGATGCCGTTGACCCACATCGAGGCGATGTAGAGCACGGTACCGATGGTGGCCAGCCAGAAGTGCGTGTTGATCAGGCTGACGCTGTGCATCTGCGCACGGCCGAACAGTTTCGGGATCATGTGGTACAGCGCGCCGATGGAAATCATCGCTACCCAACCGAGGGCGCCGGCGTGTACGTGGCCGATGGTCCAGTCGGTGTAGTGGGACAGCGAGTTGACCGTCTTGATGGCCATCATCGGGCCTTCGAAGGTCGACATGCCGTAGAACGCCAGGGAGACCACCAGGAACCGCAGGATCGGGTCGGTGCGCAATTTATGCCAGGCGCCCGACAGGGTCATCATGCCGTTGATCATGCCGCCCCAGCTTGGCGCGAGCAGGATGATCGACATCGCCATGCCCAGGGACTGGGCCCAGTCCGGCAATGCGGTGTAGTGCAGGTGGTGCGGACCGGCCCAGATGTACAGGGTGATCAGGGCCCAGAAGTGCACGATGGACAGGCGATAGGAGTAGATCGGACGCTCGGCCTGTTTCGGCACGAAGTAGTACATCATCCCCAGGAAGCCGGTGGTGAGGAAGAAACCTACGGCGTTGTGGCCGTACCACCACTGAATCATTGCGTCCGTCGCACCGGCGTAGGCCGAGTAGGACTTGAAGAAGCTGACCGGCAAGGACGCATGGTTGACGATATGCAGCATCGCCGTCACCAGGATAAACGCCCCGTAGAACCAGTTGCCGACATAGATGTGCTTGGTCTTGCGCTTGACGATGGTGCCGAAGAACACCACTGCGTAGGTCACCCAGACAATCGCCAGCAAAATGGCGATCGGCCATTCCAGCTCGGCGTATTCCTTGGTGGTGGTGTAGCCCAGCGGCAGGGTGACGATCGCGCCCACGATGACCGCTTGCCAACCCCAGAAGGTAAAGGCCGCCAGTGCATCGGAAATCAGTCGCGTTTGGCAGGTTCGCTGCACGACGTAATAAGAAGTGGCAAACAGTGCACATCCACCGAAGGCGAAAATCACCAGGTTGGTGTGCAACGGGCGCAGGCGTCCAAATGTCGTCCATGGCAGGCCAAAATTCAACTCTGGCCAAACCAGTTGCGAGGCAATGAAAACGCCGAGCCCCATGCCAAGGATCCCCCAGACCACCGTCATAATGGCGAACTGGCGGACTACCTTATAGTTATAAGCAGTCGGACTGATTGCTGTGCTCATTCTAAGGTTCCACGGTTTAGTTTTTTTATAGGGTAAAAATCGGTCGCAAGTATGGAGAAAGCAAGATTCCATTGCAACGCAAGGTGACCTGCGTCAATGCGTTCCAAACCAGATTCTGCGCCCTTTCCATGTTTGGCGTAAGGACAAAATTCAGGGTTAAAAGCTGACGACTTGGACAGGATTTTAAACGGGTCGAAGGTACTTGTAACTGAGTGTGTGTAAACAAGCAGCTCGGGTGACGAATGGCCAGTGGCACGACAGCCGGTAGGTACCAGCCTTTGCGCCTGTCATCGAGCAGAAATGTTTCAACCCATCGAGTGCAAGTCGGCCGTCGACCGGCCAATGCCAGTCCACTGTGCAAACAAGCGTAGACCCGAATGGCAGGAGGGGAAAGTCAGCGATCGGAAGGGTGCGACAATGGGTCGCAAAAAAAGCCGCGCCTGAATCAGGCGCGGCTTTTGGGTGGTGCAGGATTACTCGGGTTGGCTGTCAGGCGTTGCGCCATCAGCATTGTGGGACAGGCTGTAAACATAGGCGGCCAGCAGGTGCACCTTGTCATTGCCTTGCAGTACTTCCTGCGCAGGCATCTGGCCCTGGCGGCCGTGGCGAATGGTCTGCTGCAACTGCGCCAGGCTGGTGCCGTAGATAAAGCCACCTGGCTGCGTCAGGTTCGGTGCGCCCATGGCTTCCACGCCATGGCCTTCCGGCCCGTGGCAGGCGACACAGGTGGTGCTGAATGCCACTTGGCCCGCGGCGACATCCGCGGTGCTGTCCGCCGGCAGCGGCAGGCCTGCCAATTCATGGCGCACATAGGCTGCGACGTTCTTCACACCGTCCTCACCCAGCACTTCACCCCAGGCCGGCATCGCGGCATGACGGCCATTCATGATGGTCATCTTGATTGCATCCGCCGAACCGCCCCAGCGCCAGATGTTGTCTGCCAGGTTCGGGAAGCCGTAGGCGCCCTTGGCGTCTGAGCCATGGCACACCGCGCAGTTGGAGGCGAACAGGCGGCCGCCCATTTTCAGCGCCTGTGGGTCCCTGGCGACTTCTTCCACCGGCATGGCCGCGAATTTGGCGAAGATCGGCCCGAATTTGGCGTCGGCCTTGGCCATCTCCTTGTCCCATTCCTTGGTCTGGGTCCAGCCATCTTCATAGCCCGGCAATACGCCTTTCCAGTTGCCCAGGCCCGGGTAGAGGATCAGGTAGCCGACGGCAAACACCAGGGTGCCGGCGAACAGCATGAACCACCATTGTGGCAGCGGGTTGTCGTACTCCTCGATCCCGTCGAAGGCGTGGCCCATGGTCTGGTCCACGCTGCCCTTGGTCTCGCCCTTGCGGGTGCCGATCAACAGCCAGGTCAGGCCGATCAGGCTGCCGAGGGTCAGTACACAGATCCATGTACTCCAGAAGGTAGTCATGGCCGGTTGCTCCTTGTTGCAGGCTCTTCTTGAGCGTCGGGGGTTGGCGGAAGCGGTTCATCGGCAAACGGCAGCAGGCACGCCTCGGCGAACTCTGCGTTGCGCCGGGAGTTAAACACCCACAGCGACAGGCCGATGAAGGCGATGGCCACGACCAGCGTGCCAAGGCCGCGGATGGTTCCAGCATCGAAATCAAATCCCATGGCTCACCTCTTGCTCTTGATGGCAGTGCCGAGCACTTGCAGGTACGAAACCAGCGCGTCCATCTCGGTCTTGCCCTTGAGGGAGGCCACGGCCCCGGCGATGTCGTCGTCGGTGTACGGCACGCCGAGGGTGCGCATCACCTTGAGCTTGGTCTCGGTGTGGCTGCTGTCGACCGGGGCGGTGACCAGCCATGGGTACGCCGGCATCTTCGATTCCGGTACCACGTTGCGCGGGTTGTACAAGTGCGCGCGGTGCCAGTCGTCCGAGTAGCGCGCGCCGACGCGGGCCAGGTCCGGCCCGGTGCGCTTGGAGCCCCACAGGAACGGGTGATCCCACACGCTTTCACCGGCCACCGAGTAGTGGCCATAACGCTCGGTTTCGGCGCGGAACGGGCGGATCATCTGCGAATGGCACTGTACGCAGCCTTCGCGGATATAGATGTCGCGACCTTCCAGTTGCAGCGCGGTGTAGGGCTTCATGCCTTCCACCGGCTTGTTGGTCACATCCTGGAAGAACAGCGGCACAATCTGGGTCAGGCCACCGATGCTCACGGCGAGCACCATCAGCAGCATCAGCAGGCCGACGTTCTTTTCAATGGTTTCGTGTTTCATCATCGACTCCTCAGGCCATCTGCGCCGCAGCGGCGACTTCGGCGGGTTGTGCCGAACGCACGGTGCGCCAAGTGTTGTAAGCCATCAGGAACATGCCGCTAAGGAAGATCGCCCCGCCCACCAGTCGCACGATGAAGCCTGGGTGGCTGGCCACCAGGGTTTCGACGAAGGAGTAGGTCAAGGTGCCGTCTTCGTTGACCGCACGCCACATCAGGCCCTGGGCGATGCCGTTGACCCACATCGAGGCGATGTAGAGCACGGTGCCGATGGTGGCCAGCCAGAAGTGCGCGTTGATCAGGCCGAGGCTGTACATCTGCTCGCGACCGAAGATTTTCGGGATCATGTGATACAGCGCGCCGATGGAGATCATCGCTACCCAACCCAGCGCCCCGGCGTGTACGTGGCCGATGGTCCAGTCGGTGTAGTGGGAGAGGGCGTTGACCGTCTTGATCGCCATCATCGGCCCTTCAAAGGTCGACATGCCGTAGAAGGCCAGGGAAACCACCAGGAATCGCAGGATCGGGTCGCTGCGCAACTTATGCCAGGCGCCCGACAGGGTCATCATCCCGTTGATCATCCCGCCCCAGCTCGGTGCCAGCAGTACCAGCGACATCACCATGCCCAGGGACTGTGCCCAGTCCGGCAGCGCGGTGTAGTGCAAGTGGTGCGGGCCGGCCCAGATGTACAGGGTGATCAGTGCCCAGAAGTGCACGATGGACAGGCGATAGGAATACACCGGGCGTTCGGCCTGTTTCGGCACGAAGTAGTACATCATCCCCAGGAAGCCGGCGGTGAGGAAAAAGCCTACCGCGTTATGCCCATACCACCACTGCACCATGGCATCCGTCGCACCGCCGTACAGCGAGTAGGACTTGGTCAGGCTGACCGGAATTTCCAGGTTGTTGACGATATGCAGGATGGCCACGGTGATGATGAACGCACCGAAGAACCAGTTACCGACGTAGATGTGCTTGGTGTTGCGCTTCATCACCGTGCCGAAGAACACGATGGCATAGGCCACCCAGACGATGGTGATCAGGATGTCGATCGGCCATTCCAGCTCGGCGTATTCCTTGGAGCTGGTGTAGCCCAGCGGCAAGGTGATCGCGGCCAGCACAATGACCAGCTGCCAGCCCCAGAAGCAGAACTGCGCGATCTTTGGCGCGAACAATTGGGTCTGGCAGGTGCGTTGCACCGAGTAGAAGGAGCTGGCAAACAGCGCGCAACCGCCAAAGGCAAAGATCACCGCGTTGGTGTGCAGCGGGCGCAAGCGGCCGAAACTGGTCCAGGGCAAATTGAAGTTGAGTTCGGGCCATACCAACTGGGCAGCGAGAAAAACCCCGAGCCCCATGCCGACGATGCCCCACACCACCGTCATAATGGCGAATTGGCGGACCACCTTGTAGTTATAGGCGGTACTTAAAGTAGTGTTCATGGTTCCCCATCCACGGTTCAACCCAAGCAAGTGCGGCACTTGGGCTGGAGTTATAGGCAGACTAAAAAGCGAGGCAAGCATGGGCAAAGAGCACAAGGCCAGTATTGACGGGGATCAATGGGCGCAGTGTGTGCGGGAACGCGGCTGGTTGTGGGATGTCGCCACAGGGTCTATCGCGCGTACGCCCACGACGTTGATCCTGGCCCACGGCGCGGGTGCGCCGATGGACTCGGGCTTCATGAACGACATGGCTGCACGCCTTGCCGGGCATGGCGTGAACGTGTTGCGCTTCGAGTTTCCCTACATGGCCCAGCGCCGTGTGGACGGGGGCAAACGCCCACCCAATCCAGCCCCGAAACTGCTGGAATGCTGGCGTGAGGTGTATGCCGAGGTGCGACGTCATGTCGCTGGGAAACTGGCCGTTGGCGGCAAGTCCATGGGCGGGCGGATGGCCAGTTTGTTGGCGGATGAATTGGGTACGGACGCGCTGGTGTGCCTGGGTTATCCGTTCTATGCGGTGGGCAAGCCGGAGAAGCCACGGACCGAGCACCTGGCCGGGCTGAAGACGCCGACGTTGATCGTGCAGGGCGAGCGGGATGCTCTGGGCAATCGGGCGGCGGTGGAAGGGTATGTGTTGTCGCCGAGCATCGAGGTGATGTGGCTGGTGGCGGGGGATCATGATCTGAAGCCGTTGAAGGCTTCGGGGTTCAGTCATGAGCAGCATCTGGAGGCTGCGGCGGTGAAGGTGGCCGGGTTTCTCGGCGCCTGATAGGGCCCTTTTCGCGAGCAAGCCCGCTCCCACATTTGAAATGCATTCCAAATGTGGGAGCGGGCTTGCTCGCGAAAGCGGTTTACCGGTTAAAGCGTTCTACCAGCGAGTACTGGGTATTGGCGGTATGCGTCAGCTCTTCACTCAACTGCGCCGAATTCAACGCCTGTTCCGACGTCTGGTCCGCCAGCAGCGCAATGGTGCTGATATTACGGCTGATCTCTTCCGCCACCGAGCTCTGCTCTTCGGTCGCCGCCGCAATCTGCGCCGTCATATCAGTGATGTGCGCCACCGCCTCGCTGATCCCGATCAGCGCCTGATCCGCTTCCATCACCCGTGCCACACCTTCTTCCGCCTGGCGATGCCCGGCGTCCATGGTCTGTACGGCCGCACTGGCGGTCTGTTGCAGCTTGGCGATCAGCGCATGAATCTGCCCGGTGGACTCGCTGGTGCGCTGGGCCAGTTGCCGCACTTCGTCGGCCACCACCGCAAAGCCGCGACCCATCTCCCCGGCACGGGCCGCTTCGATGGCCGCGTTCAGCGCCAGCAGGTTGGTCTGGTCGGCGATGCCTTTGATCACATCCACCACGCCACCGATTTCGTCACTGTCCTTGGCCAGTTGGGTCACGGTCACGCCGGTCTCGCCCACGGCCACCGACAGGCGCTGAATCGCTTCGCGGGTTTCGCCGGCGATATCACGGCCACGCCCGGTCAGGCGATTGGCTTCCTGGGTGGCATCGGCGGTGCGTTGCACATGGCTGGCGACTTCCTGAGTCGTCGCGGCCATCTGGTTGACCGCGGTGGCCACCTGTTCGGTTTCCACGCGCTGGCGTTCAAGACCGCTGGAGCTGTTATGCGCCAGGGTGTTGGATTGCGCGGCCTGGTCGTTGAGGTGCTCGGCAGTGTCCTGCAGGCGTGTCAGGCAGGTCTTAAGACGCGCCTCCTGGCTGAGGATCGACATTTCCAGGCGCGCCTGGGCGCCGCGGCTGTCGGTGTACATCTGCGCGATCAGCGGGTCTGAGGTGGTCTGTTCGGCCAGGCGCAGCAAGCGCTTGAGCCCGCGTTGTTGCCAGCTCAGGCCCAACAGGCCCAGCGGTACCGACAGCGCCGCTGCCAGGGCAAAGCCCCAGTGGGAATTGAGCCAGACGCCAATCAGGAAGCTCAACTGGCTGACCAGGATAAACGGCAGCCAGTCCTGCAACACCGGCAGCCACTTGTCGCGTCGCGGGATGGCCGGCTTGCCCTGGTTGATGCGCTGGTAAAGCGCTTCGGCACGGCGGATCTGCTCGGCGGTGGGCTTGACCCGCACCGACTCGTAGCCGATCACCTGGTTGCCGTCGAAGACCGGTGTCACATAGGCGTTGACCCAATAGTGATCACCGCTCTTGCAGCGGTTCTTGACGATGCCCATCCATGGCAAGCCTTGTTTGAGCGTGGACCACATGTGTGCGAACACTGCCGCCGGCACATCCGGATGACGAACCAGGTTGTGCGGGGCACGCAGCAGTTCGTCATGGGAAAACCCACTGATCTCGACGAAGGCGTCGTTGCAGTAGGTGATCACGCCTTTGGCATCCGTGGTGGAGATCAACCGTTGCTGAGCGGGGAAGGTACGTTCGCGCTGGGTAACGGGTTGGTTATTACGCATGATTGTTCAATCCGCAAGGCTTTGACAGGTTGTCGACCGTCGCGGGGTTTTATTTAACTTATTTTTTGCAACAATCGGCGCAGCCTCAGCCCGCCAGCATCGGATAGGTAAACAACCCGAAATGCAGCAGGTTCAGCCCGAAGTGCGTAACGATCGCCGCGCCCAATCCGCCAAAGCGATACGCCAGGCCGTAGCCCAGGCCTGCGATGGTCGCCAGCAGGGTCCACTGCCAGCCTGCGCCCAGGTGTACCAGGCCGAACAACAGGGCGGCCAACAGCAGGGCGAGGTTTTCACCATAGGGCAATTGCTTGAACCGTCGGCTCAGGCCGCCCTGGATATAACCGCGGAACAGCGCTTCCTCCACCAGGGTCACCAGCAGCAGGTTATTCAACACCCATAGCCAGGCCTGCTCCGGCCACTTCGGGGCCCAACTGATGACGCCCAGCAACGCAGCGCCGCCCAGGGCGGCAATCGCCGTCAGTGTCAACGCCAGGGCGGTGGCGTAGATCGACAGGCGCAGGGACCGGCGCGCAACAATCCACGGGCAGGCCAGCAGCAGCCAGAAGCCAATCAGCGGTTTGTCCTGGTTCAGGTACATCGAGAAAGGCACGGCGTCGTCCGTAAAGCGCTGCGGGGCGATCCCGCGACCGTTGTAGAACCCCGGCAGCCAATGCATCGCCAGCCCCAGCGCCAGCACGATAAACAGCCCGTGGCCCAGATAGCGTACCCACGGGTTTCGCTGTTGCCGCACGGCAAACCCGGCCAACAGCAGCATGGCGACGGAAAGCGCCGCCATTAACCCCAATTGCCCGTAGCTCAAGGCAAGTACATAGCCGATGGAAAGAAGCGCCAGGTACAGCCATGGCAATGCAAGCATGGGGAATCCTTGTGACAGTCAAAATCTGAGGGCGGCAGTATACCGAGCGTCACCGACGGTAAAAATGAAAACACCGCCAGGGAAGGCGGTGTTTTGGGTAGCGCGTGTCAGTTACGAGGCAATCAGCTGCCGCAACACGTAGTGCAGGATCCCGCCGGCCTTGAAGTATTCGACCTCATTGAGGGTGTCGATGCGGCACAGCACTTCGACCTTCTCGCTGCTGCCATCCTCACGGGTGATCACCAGCGTCAGGTTCATGCGTGGCTCGATCTCGGCGTTGGTCAGCCCGAGGATGTCGATCTTCTCCTTGCCGGTCAGCTTGAGTGCCTTGCGGTTCTGGTCCAGCTTGAACTGCAGGGGCAGCACGCCCATGCCCACCAGGTTGGAGCGGTGAATCCGCTCGAAACTCTCGGCAATCACCGCCTTTACCCCCAGCAGGTTGGTGCCCTTGGCCGCCCAGTCACGGCTTGAGCCGGTGCCGTATTCCTGGCCGGCGATCACCACCAGCGGGGTGCCCGAGGCCTGGTATTTCATGGCGGCGTCATAGATCGGCATTTTCTCGCCGGTAGGGATGTAGATCGTATTGCCGCCTTCCTCGCCGCCGAGCATTTCGTTGCGGATGCGGATGTTGGCGAAGGTGCCGCGCATCATCACTTCATGGTTGCCGCGACGCGAGCCGTAGGAGTTGAAGTCCCGCGGTTCGACGCCTTGCTCGCGCAGGTATTTGCCGGCCGGGCTGTCGGTCTTGATGTTGCCGGCAGGGGAGATGTGGTCGGTGGTCACCGAGTCCCCCAGCAATGCCAGCACGTTGGCGCCCTTGACGTCTTCGATCACCGGCAGCGGGCCGCCGATGTCGTCGAAGAACGGTGGGTGCTGGATGTAGGTGGAGTCCTTCTGCCACACGTAGGTTGCAGCCTGCGGCACTTCAATGGCCTGCCACTGTTCATCACCGGCAAACACCTCGGCGTATTCCTTGTGGAACATCTGGGTGCTGACTTGCGCAACGGCGTCGGCGATTTCCTTGCTGCTGGGCCAGATGTCCCGCAGGTATACCGGTTTTCCGTCAGAGCCGGTGCCCAGTGGTTCGCTGCTGATGTCCATGCGCACGGTGCCGGCCAGGGCATAGGCCACCACGAGGGGCGGGGAGGCCAGCCAGTTGGTTTTCACCAGGGGGTGCACCCGGCCTTCGAAGTTACGGTTGCCCGAGAGCACCGAGGCCACGGCCAGGTCGGCTTTCTGGATGGCTTTTTCGATCGGCTCGGGCAGCGGCCCGGAGTTGCCGATACAGGTGGTGCAGCCATAACCCACCAGGTCGAAGCCCAGCTTGTCGAGGTATTGGGTCAAGCCTGCCGCTTTGTAGTAATCAGTCACGACTTTGGAGCCCGGCGCCAGGGAGGTTTTCACCCAGGGCTTGCTCTTCAGTCCTTTCTCCACGGCCTTTTTCGCCACCAGGCCCGCCGCCATCATCACGCTCGGGTTGGAGGTGTTGGTGCAGGAGGTAATGGCCGCGATCACCACCGCGCCGTTTTTCAAGCGATAGGTCTGGCCTTCGAAGTCGTAGTCGGCTTCACCGATCAGGTCGGCGTTGCCCACCGCAACACCGCCGCCGCCTTCGCTCTCCAGGCGGCCTTCTTCCTTGTTGGTGGGTTTGAATTGCAGGTCGAGGAAGTCGCTGAAGGCTTGGCCGACGTTCGGCAGGGAAACGCGGTCTTGCGGACGTTTTGGCCCCGCGAGGCTGGCTTCGACGCTGCCCATGTCCAGCGCCAGGCTGTCAGTGAAGATGGGCTCCTGACCGGCGTTGCGCCATAGGCCCTGGGCCTTGGTGTACGCCTCTACCAGCTTGACGGTTTCCGCAGGACGGCCTGACAGGCGCAGGTAGTCCAGAGTCACGTCGTCCACCGGGAAGAAGCCGCAAGTGGCGCCGTATTCCGGGGCCATGTTGGCGATGGTGGCGCGGTCTGCCAGGGGCAGGTCAGCCAGGCCATCACCATAGAATTCGACGAATTTCCCGACCACGCCTTTTTTGCGCAACATCTGGGTGACGGTCAGCACCAGGTCGGTGGCGGTGATGCCTTCTTTCAGCTTGCCGGTGAGCTTGAAGCCGATCACTTCCGGGATCAGCATCGACACCGGCTGCCCGAGCATCGCGGCTTCCGCTTCGATCCCGCCCACTCCCCAGCCCAATACGCCGAGGCCGTTGATCATGGTGGTGTGGGAGTCGGTGCCTACCAATGTGTCGGGGAAGGCGTAGGTGCGGCCGTCTTCATCCTTGGTCCACACGGTGCGGCCGAGGTATTCCAGGTTGACCTGGTGGCAGATGCCGGTGCCCGGTGGCACTACGCTGAAGTTGTCGAAGGCGCTCTGGCCCCAGCGCAGGAAGGCGTAGCGTTCGCCGTTGCGCTGCATTTCGATGTCGACGTTTTCCTGGAAGGCGCCGGTGGTGGCGAACTTGTCGACCATCACCGAGTGGTCGATCACCAGGTCCACCGGTGACAGCGGGTTGATGCGTTGCGGGTCACCGCCGGCCTTGGCCACGGCGGCGCGCATGGCGGCCAGGTCGACCACGGCGGGCACGCCGGTAAAGTCTTGCATCAGCACCCGGGCGGGGCGGTATTGGATCTCGCGGTCGGAGCGGCGCTCCTTGAGCCAGGCGGCAATGGCCTTGAGGTCGGCGCCGGTGACGGTCTTTTCGTCTTCCCAGCGCAGCAGGTTTTCCAGCAGCACCTTGAGGGACATCGGCAGCTTGTCCAGATCACCCAGGCTCTTGGCGGCTTCGGGCAGGCTGAAGTAGTGATAGGTCTTGTCGTCGATCTGTAAGGTTTTAAGGGTTCTCAGACTATCAAGGGATGACATTACATGACTCCTTATGGTCCGCACGGCTACGGACCTGACGGGACGAACAGAGCTTACAAATTAGCCCTGTTTTAAGTAGCTGGCTAATTACTGGACTCTATCAATAAGTCCAAGGTTCCGAACTCGGCTATCATGCGCGCGTTTTCATGACAGGCATTGCGCTATAGCAAGCCCGTGATCCAGGAGAGTTGATGAACACCCTTTTTATGCACTGCCGCCCGGGTTTTGAAGGCGAAGTCTGTTCCGAGATCGCGGAACACGCCGCACGCCTGAACGTTTCGGGCTATGCCAAGGCCAAGACCGGCAGCGCCTGCGCCGAATTTGTCTGCACCGAAGAAGACGGCGCCCAGCGCCTGATGCGCGGCCAACGCTTTGCCGAGCTGATCTTCCCGAGGCAGTGGGCGCGCGGGGTGTTCATCGACTTGCCGGAAACCGACCGTATCAGCGTGATCCTCGCGCACCTGCGGGATTTCCCGGTGTGCGGCAGCCTGTGGCTGGAAATGGTCGACACCAATGATGGCAAGGAGCTGTCGAACTTCTGCAAGAAATTCGAAGTTCACTTGCGCAAGGCGCTGATGGCCGCCGGCAAACTGGTGGAAGACGCCAGCAAGCCGCGCCTGCTGTTGACCTTCAAGAGCGGCCGCGAAGTGTTCATGGGCCTGGCCGAGTCGAACAACTCGGCCATGTGGCCGATGGGCATCCCGCGCCTCAAATTCCCGCGGGACGCGCCAAGCCGCTCGACCTTGAAGCTGGAAGAGGCCTGGCACCACTTTATCCCCCGTGATCAGTGGGACGAGCGCCTGCACAGCGACATGACCGGCGTCGACCTCGGCGCAGCGCCTGGCGGCTGGACCTGGCAACTGGTCAACCGCGGCATGCTGGTGACCGCCATCGACAACGGCCCGATGGCCGAAAGCCTGATGGATACCGGGCTGGTGCAGCACTTGATGGCCGACGGCTTTATCTACACCCCCAAGCAGCCGGTGGACTGGATGGTGTGCGACATCGTCGAGAAACCGGCGCGCAATGCGGCCCTGTTGGAAACCTGGATCGGCGAGGGACATTGCCGCGAAGCAGTGGTCAACCTGAAGTTGCCGATGAAGCAGCGTTATGCCGAAGTGAAGCGCCTGCTTGAACGCATCGCGGAAGGCTTCAAGGAACGTGGCATCCGGGTGGAGATCGGCTGCAAGCAGCTGTACCACGACCGTGAAGAAGTGACCTGCCATTTGCGCCGGTTGGATGTGAAGAAGCCAAAGGCCCGGTAAACGCTGCTCAATGTAGGAGCGAGCTTGCTCGCGAAAAAACCGAGGGCGCCGCTGGCTACCTGGCGCCCCGCGTTACCGTTAAAATGCCGGCCTGTTTAGGAGTAAACCATGAGCCTGACCCCTGATTTACCCGTCGATGCCGTCCTCGACGCCACCGGCCTCAACTGCCCGGAACCGGTGATGATGCTGCACCAGCACATCCGCGACCTGGCGCCCGGTGGCTTGCTCAAGGTGATCGCGACCGATCCGTCGACCCGTCGCGACATCCCCAAGTTCTGCGTGTTTCTCGACCATGAACTGGTGGACCAGCAGGAGCAGGCCGGTACCTACCTATACTGGATCCGCAAGAAATCGGCTTAAGCCCGGCGAATCCGCTTGCGTGCGCTGCGCACCAGGCGGATCACCAACATCGCCGCGGCACAGCTCAGGCCCACGATCAGCCCCTGCCACAAGCCGCTCGGGCCGCGGGCCTGGCCCAGCCACTCGGTCAGCCCCAGCGCGTAGCCCACCGGCAAGCCCACGCCCCAATACGCAAACAACGTCAGCACCATGGTCACCCGAGTGTCCTGGTAACCACGTAGTGCGCCGGCGGCCGTGACCTGGATCGCGTCCGAGAACTGAAACAGCGCCGCAAACACAATCAGCATCGCCGCCACCTGGATCACCAGCGGGTCCTGGGTGTAGATGGTGGCGATCTGTTCGCGAAACAGCAGCATCAGGCTGCAAGACAGGCAGGCATACACCAGCGCGGTGCCCATTCCGACACCTGCGGCAAAGCGCGCCTCACGGGGTTCGCCACGGCCCAGGGCCTGGCCCACGCGCACGGTGACCGCCATGCTCAGGGAATAGGGGATCATGAACACCAGCGAACTGAAGTTCAGCGCGATCTGGTGCCCGGCCACCACCGTGGCGCCGAGGCTGCCGATCAGCAGCGCGATCACCGCAAAAATGCTCGACTCGGCGAACACCGCGATCCCGATGGGCAAGCCAATGCTCAACACACGCTTGATCACCGACCATTGCGGCCAGTCAAAGCGCTTGAACAGCTCGCTGCTCTGATACACCGGTGCCCAGCGGGTCCAGGCGGCCAGGCCGAGCATCATCACCCACATCACGATCGCCGTGGCCCAGCCGCAACCGATGCCGCCCATGGCCGGCACGCCGAAGTGGCCGTAGATGAACACATAGTTCAACGGAATATTCAGCGCCAGCCCGCACAGGCCCATGACCATGCTCGGCCGCGTTCGGCCCAGCCCGTCGCTGAAGCAGCGCAGCACGTAATACAACGCAATGGCCGGCATGCCCGAAGCGATGCCGTGCAGGTAGCCCATGCAGGGCTTGATCAACTCGGGATCAACCTTCATCAGGTGCAGGATCGGTTCGGCGCTGATCAGCAACAGCAGCGCGGTAATTCCCACCACCAGTGCCAGCCACATCGACTGGCGCACCAGCGGGCCGATTTCACCGTGGGTGCCGGCACCAAAGCGCTGGGCGACTTTCGGCGTGGTGGCCAATAGGGTGCCGGTCATCAGCAGGTACACCGGGATCCAGATGGAGTTGCCCAGGGCGACCGCCGCCAGGTCTCGGGAGCTGACACGCCCGGCCATCACGGCATCGACGAACCCCATGGCGGTGGTCGCCAGTTGCCCGATCATGATCGGCAGCGCCAGGGCCAGCAGGTTGCGCACTTCAAGGCTGACGCGGGCGGGGCGAGAAAGGGCGGTGGTGGTTGTGGCAGTGTTCACGTACAGATGTCCGATAGGGGGAGCGCAGGACGGCGCATTCTACGCCTTGACGTGTTGGTCAGGAAAAAACCTGTGTTGTGGATTTGTAAACACATCCCCGCGCAAATGCAGCGTTTTGTGGCGAGGGCGCTTGCTGTGGTGAGGGAGCTTGCTGTGGCGAGGGAGCTTGCTCCCGCTGGGCTGCGCAGCAGCCCCATAACGGGCAACCGACGTGTACCTGAAAAAACACGGCGCTTCATTTCGGAGCGCTGCGCACTCCAGCGGGAGCAAGCTCCCTCGCCACAAGGAAAACCGCTGTACACTGCTGATCCGCGAAAGGAGCCTGCCATGCTGATTGTTGCCGACGAAAATATCCCGCTGCTCGATGCATTCTTCGAA
This sequence comes from Pseudomonas sp. 21615526, assembly GCF_013386245.1. NCBI lineage: Bacteria > Pseudomonadati > Pseudomonadota > Gammaproteobacteria > Pseudomonadales > Pseudomonadaceae > Pseudomonas > Pseudomonas sp. 21615526. Next base: position 20,875 of record NZ_JACAOM010000073.1, read on the forward strand.
GGATTCGGCGAGATTCGCCGGGTTCCGGGCCGGTCCATTGACCGCGCGACGATCGAGCAGGCCGATGTGCTGCTGGTGCGTTCAGTGACCAACGTCAACCGGGCCTTGCTCGAAGGCACGCCGGTGCGGTTTGTCGGCACCTGCACCATCGGCACTGATCACCTCGACCTCGATTACTTCCAGCGCGCCGGCATCCAGTGGTCCAGCGCCCCCGGCTGCAATGCCCGTGGCGTGGTCGACTATGTGCTGGGCAGCCTGCTGACCCTGGCCGAGATCGAAGGCGCCGACCTGGCCCAGCGCACCTACGGTGTGGTGGGGGCCGGTGAGGTCGGCGGGCGTCTGGTCAAGGTGCTCAAGGCGTTGGGCTGGAACGTGCTGGTGTGCGACCCGCCCCGGCAGATCGCCGAGGACGGTGATTACGTCAGCCTGGAGCAGATCGTCGAGCAGTGCGATGTGATCAGTCTGCACACGCCGCTGAACAAATCCGGCAACGGCTCCACCTGGCACTTGTTCGACCGCGAGCGCCTCAACCAGCTCAAGCCCGGTGCCTGGCTGATCAACGCCAGCCGCGGCCCGGTGGTGGACAACGCCGCCCTCAAGGAGGTGCTGCTGGCGCGCGAAGACCTGCAGGCCGTGCTGGATGTGTGGGAAGGCGAGCCGCAGGTGGACGTCGACCTGGCCGACCTGTGTGTGCTGGCCACCCCGCATATCGCCGGCTACAGCCTGGACGGCAAGCAGCGCGGCACGGCGCAGATCTATCAGGCGTTTTGCCGGCATCTTGGTCAGGACCCGACGATTCAATTGAGCGACTTGCTGCCGGAGCCGTGGCTGGCCGAAGTCAGCCTCAATGCCAATACCGATCCGGCCTGGGCCCTGGCGACCCTGTGCCGCAGCGTGTACGACCCGCGCCGTGATGACGCGGATTTCCGCCGCAGCCTGGTAGGCACAGTGGATGAGCAGCGCAAGGCCTTCGACCTATTGCGCAAGCACTACCCCGAGCGGCGTGAGATTGACGGCTTGAAAGTGCGGATCAACGGCGAGTCTGCCGCCTTGTCGAGCATCGTGGCAGCATTGGGCGCACAGGCAATCTGAAGGCATAAAAAACCCGGCCATCAAGGCCGGGTTTAAGAGAGCGTGGGCGAATCAGCCTCGCTTGGCAGGCTTGACCAATTTCTGTTCCAGTTCGGCGCACGCGCTCTGGATCATTTCTTCGGTGATTTGCACTTCGCGGCCCTGAGCGTCGATGTACGAGCAAGGCAATTGCTGCGGTTGGCGGATCACTTGAATTTTGGCGTTGCTGCTGTTTTGCAAGGACATGGCCCGTCTCCTCATCAGGTTGTGTACCTACTTTAAAACCCCCGCGTGACCGCGTTGTTACAACTCCTTGCGCGGCCCGCAGATCGAATGCCCAGTCCAGCAGAAACCGATACAAATTTCCAGCCGGTCCTTAGACCGATAGCCTCTAGGGCCTAGGTTCGGTGAGCATAATTAACCTGACTCATTGTGATTCGCTCAAGTTCCCCCCATGTAGCTATGCAGGTTCCCGTCTCCAACCTTCAGGTGAAACCCTCCATGCTCTCAGCCCGTCAACGCCGCGCGATTCGCCTGGCCAGTCGCTTCGTCGCCCCCTATCGCTGGCAGGCCCTGGGCGCCTTGTTGGCGCTGATCGTCACCGCCGGCATTACCTTGTCCATGGGCCAGGGTATTCGCCTGCTGGTGGACCAAGGGTTCATGACCCAGTCGCCGCACCTGCTCAACCAATCCATCGGTCTGTTCATGATCCTGGTGCTGGGCCTGGCGGTGGGCACCTTTGCGCGGTTTTACCTGGTGTCGTGGATCGGCGAGCGGGTGGTGGCGGACATCCGGCGGCAGGTGTTCAACCACTTGATCTACCTGCATCCGGGCTTCTACGAAAACAACCGCAGCTCGGAAATCCAGTCCCGGCTGACCACCGACACGACCTTGCTGCAATCGGTGATCGGCTCCTCGCTGTCGCTGTTCCTGCGCAACGCCTTGATGGTGATCGGCGGGATCGTGCTGCTGTTTGTCACCAACCCCAAGCTCACCAGCATCGTCGTGATAGCGCTGCCACTGGTGCTGGCGCCGATCCTGATCTTCGGCCGCCGGGTGCGCAGCCTGTCGCGCCAGAGCCAGGATCGCATCGCCGATGTCGGCAGCTATGTGTCCGAAACCCTCGGCCAGATCAAGACCGTGCAGGCCTACAACCACCAGGTCCAGGACGAACAGCGCTTCGCGCTGACGGTGGAAGAGGCCTTCACCACCGCCCGCAAACGCATCGTGCAGCGCGCCTGGCTGATTACCCTGGTGATCATGCTGGTGCTGGGCGCCGTGGGCGTGATGCTCTGGGTCGGCGGCATGGACGTGATCGGCGGGCGCATTTCCGGTGGTGAGCTGGCGGCGTTCGTGTTCTACAGCCTGATCGTCGGCAGTGCCGTCGGTACCTTGAGTGAAGTGTTGGGCGAGTTGCAGCGCGCCGCCGGTGCGGCGGAGCGGATTGGCGAATTGCTGCAGTCGAGCAATGAGATCAAGGCGCCCGAAGCCAACGTGATCAAGCTGCCGGAGCGGGTCAGCGGCCGCCTGGAAATCCAGGATTTGCGCTTCTCCTATCCGTCGCGCCCGGATCGTTTTGCTATCGACGGCTTGAGCCTGAGCATCAATGCTGGCGAAACCCTGGCCCTGGTCGGTCCGTCCGGTGCGGGTAAATCGACGATGTTCGATCTGTTGCTGCGTTTCTACGATCCCCAGCAAGGCCGCATCCTGCTTGAAGGCCACCCGCTGACCGAGCTGGATCCGCTGGACCTGCGCCGCTGTTTCGCCCTGGTGTCCCAGAGCCCGGCGCTGTTCTTTGGCACTGTCGAAGAGAACATCCGCTACGGCAATCCGTCGGCCACCTTTGCCCAGGTCGAGGAGGCGGCGCGCATCGCCCACGCCCACGACTTCATTTTGCAAATGCCCGACGGCTACCAGACCCACCTGGGCGACGGCGGCATGGGCCTTTCGGGCGGCCAGCGCCAACGCCTGGCCATCGCCCGGGCTTTGTTGGTGGATGCACCGATCCTGCTGCTGGACGAAGCCACCAGCGCGCTGGACGCCCAGAGCGAACACCTGATCCAGCAGGCGCTGCCGCAGTTGATGGAAGGGCGCACCACCCTGGTCATCGCCCACCGGCTGGCCACGGTGAAGAATGCCGACCGGATTGCCGTGATGGACCAGGGCAAGCTGGTGGCGGTGGGGACGCATCAGCAACTGATCGCCAGCAATCCGCTGTATGCACGGCTGGCGGCTTTGCAGTTCAGTGATGGCACTGACGTTGATTGAGGCATTGAGGCTGTGGTGCGAGCGTCCCTTAGGGCATTATGTTGGCTTTCGTTACAGACTTGGATGAGGATATGAGCCGTTATCAACCTCCGTTGACCCTGACTGCCAAGATGTTGAGTCTGGTTGCTGATATCAGTGAGCAGATTGGTCAGCTTTCAGCTGGAGACGACAACCGGCAGACTCCGCAATTGAGGCGTGGCAACCGGATTCGTACGATTCAGGCTTCGCTGGCCATCGAGAACAATACCCTGAGTGTCGAACAGGTGACCGCTGTGCTGGAAGGCAAGCGTGTGCTGGGCTTGCCCCGGGAGATTCAGGAAGTACGCAACGCTTTTTCCGCTTACGAGTCTATGCCGCAGTGGGCACCGGGCGAACGTGCGGACCTGCTACGTGCCCATGAGTTATTGATGTATGGATTGATCGACGATGCGGGTCGGTTTCGTCAGGCGGGCGTAGGGATCTATCGGGGCGAACAGTTGGTGCACATGGCGCCGCCGGCGAGCCGTGTTACGCATTTGGTTGATGATTTACTGAAGTGGCAGTCCGCCTCTGACTGGCATCCACTGATCGTCAGTTGCGTCTTTCACTACGAATTCGAGTTTATCCATCCTTTTGCCGATGGAAACGGGCGCATGGGCCGCTTATGGCAAACCCTGATTCTCAGTCAGTGGCGCCCGGTGCTGGCTTACTTGCCGGTAGAGGCGGTGATTCGGGAGCAGCAGGACGCTTATTACGCCGCATTGTCGGCGGCGGACCAGCAGGCAGAGGCAACTCCCTTTGTCGAGTTCATGCTGCAAGCCTTGAACCTTGCGCTGGCAGAAGCGGTGCAAAGCGAGTCCCCGGCAGTGCCATAAAAAAGCCCGCATCTTTCAATGCGGGCACTTTTCTTTCAGCTTCAAGCTTGTTGCTTGCAGCTGCACCCCTTACTGATCATCAAAATACCGCTCATGCCAGTCCACCAGCGGCTGCGGTGCATTGAGCTTCTGCCCGTAGATCACCGAATAAGACAGCACGTTCTGCACATACTGGCGGGTTTCGTCGAACGGGATGCTTTCCACCCACACATCGAAACTCAGGTGATCGGCGCCGCGCAGCCATTGGCGTACACGGCCCGGGCCGGCGTTGTAGGCGGCGGTGGCGAGCACGCGGTTGCCGTTGAACTGGGCGTGGACCTGGCTCAGGTAGGCGGCGCCGAGCTGGATGTTCTTGTCCGGGTCGAGCACCTGCTGTTGCGAAGCCAGCGGGATGCTGAACTTTCGCGCAGTCTCCTTGGCGGTGCCGGGCATCAGTTGCATCAGGCCGGTGGCGCCGACGCCGGAGCGCGCGTCGTCCATGAAGGCGCTTTCCTGGCGGGTGATCGCAAATACCCAGCTGGAATGCACGCCGCGGACCTTGGCTTCGCGCACCAGGGTGTCGCGGTGGGCCATCGGGAAGCGGATGTCCAGGTCGTCCCAGTACTGCGCCTGGCTGATGGTGCGGATCGCCGGGAAGTACCACTTCATGTCGTAGGCCAACTTGGCCTGGGCGACCATTTCGTCGCGGTTGAAATGCCGGCTGACGTGGTACCACTCGCGGCGGCCATCAACGATCTGGCCACGGGCGTAGAACTCCAGGGCGCGGCGCACGCCCGGTGTGTTGCGTACCTTGTTCATCAGCGCCTGGCTCATCACCAGTGGCTTGTTGTTCAGTTGGTACGGGGACTGGGAGCGATCCGCCGCCAGGAAGCCGTAAAAGTCGCGCTCCTTGGCCAGGCCCTTGTACATCACCAGGGCTTGCGGGTTCTTCGGCTCTGCCAGTTCCAGGCTGCGGGCCTGCCAGTAGCGCCAGCGGTTGGTGGTGGCCAAATCCTGGGGCAGCTTGCGGGTCAACTGGTAGGCGTCTTCCCAGCGGGCCAGGCGCAACAGCAGGCGCAGGCGCCATTCGGAAACGGTGTTGTCCCGCAGTTCCGGATCGTATTTGGTCATCACGTCAAGGGCGCGCGGGTCGTAGCGACGCGCCAGGGTCAGGCCGATTTCCCGGGCGATCGACACTTTTTCGTCACGAGAGAAGTGCATGCTGCTGGCATAACCGTCGAGCAGGGCCATGGCCTTGTCCGGGTCCTGGCGTGCCAGGCGGCGCAGGCCCAGGCCTACGGCGTCGGACATGGCCTCGTTGGCCGGCAGGAAGCGCGATGGGTCGCTCAGCATGTCGGGCTTCTGCGCCACGTCCACCATCAGGCGGCCCTGGGCGCCGAGGGTCGGCAGGGTCTTCACCAGGCTGTTGGCCAGCGGATAGTTGCGGGCTTCGGCGGCCAGCTTGGCGCGGTCCCAGATTTTCTGTTCGGTCAGTTGGCCGTCGGCGGCCCACTGGCCAAAGGTGGCATCACAGGCAGCAGGCTGGGATTTACCGGTCAGCCACAGCTTCTCGGTGGTTTTATAGCCTTCGGCTTTTTGGTTGTGGGTCAGCTGGAATTGGCCATGGAGGCAGTCCAGTTCGACGAAATTGAGTTTGGCGTCGTAGTACCTTTCAAAGGTTTGCCAGTCGCCACGGTCGGCCAGCCAGCGCAACCAGCGCAGTTTCATCCAGTTGGCCTGGGGCAGGTCGCCGTTCTTGGCGAGGAATTGTTCGATCTCCTCGTTGCTGGCGGTTTTCAGCCGCGCGGTCAGCTCGTCGTAGGCGAGGTACGGCGTCAACGGGTAGTCGGCCAGGGCCTGGCTGTATTGGAAATACGGGCCGCTGTCGCCTTTGGCGAGGGCTCGTTTGGCTTCATCGTAATATTGACGTTGGGTAGTGAGGTCCACGGCCTGGGCGGATTGAACGGCGGTGGCAGAAAGAAGCAGACAAGATAAAAAGCTGAAAAGGCGACTGCGCATGAGACGTCCGTGCAGAGGAATCTGGACTAGTGCCGACGTCGCCGACACTGATTGCCCCTAGCTTAGCCTTTTGCCCGCAACCGGTGAAAGCTTTGCCGGTCGCTTCGTTCAAGTTCATCTGAAATGTCCAACAGAACGTGTCAGCGGCGAAAATGCCGGCCGCCTCGAGCCCTAAGTCAGGTAGAATGCGCGCCCAGTTTTTGGAGAAGCGTATGACCCTGCTCAAATTCAGCGATGTGTCCCTTGCTTTCGGCGCTATGCCGTTGTTGGACAAGGTGTCCTGGCAGATCGCCCGTGGTGAGCGGGTGTGCATCATCGGCCGCAACGGCACCGGCAAGTCCAGCATGATGAAGCTGGTAAAAGGCGACCAGAAGCCCGATGACGGCTCTGTCTGGCGCGCCCCGGGCCTCAAGATTGGCGAATTGCCGCAAGAATTGCCGGTGGCCGACGGACGGACAGTGTTCGACGTGGTTGCCGAAGGCCTCGACGGCGTGGGCGCACTGCTCGCCGAATACCATCACCTGGCGCAGAACTGCGTCACCGAAGCCGACCTGGACAAGCTGATGCACGTCCAGCAAGACCTCGAAGCCCGCGACGGCTGGCGCTTGCAGCAATTGGTCGACAGCACCCTGAGTCGCCTGCAACTGCCCGCCGACAAGACCCTCGCCGAATTGTCCGGCGGCTGGCGTCGCCGCGTCCTGCTGGCCCAGGCCCTGGTTTCCGAGCCGGATCTGTTGCTGCTCGACGAACCGACCAACCACCTGGACATCGGCGCAATCGCCTGGCTTGAAGAAGCCCTCAAGGATTTCCAGGGCGCCGTGCTGTTCATCACGCACGACCGTTCCTTCCTGCAGAACCTGGCAACCCGCATCCTCGAACTGGACCGTGGCGGCCTGATCGACTGGAACGGCGACTACGCCAGTTTCCTGGTGCACAAGGAAGCCGCGCTGTCTGCGGAAGAAACCGCCAATGCCCTGTTCGATAAGAAGCTGGCCCAGGAAGAAGTCTGGATCCGCCAGGGCATCAAGGCCCGCCGCACCCGTAACGAAGGCCGCGTACGTGCCCTGAAAGCCCTGCGTGTCGAGCGCAGCGAGCGCCGTGAACGCACCGGCAAGGCCAATATCCAGCTGGACACCGCCGACAAGTCGGGCAAGCAAGTGATGGTGCTGGAAAACGTCAGCTTCCATCACCCGGACGGCCCGTTCCTGATCAAGGACTTCTCCATGGTCCTGCAGCGCGGCGACCGTATCGGCCTGCTCGGCGCCAACGGTACCGGCAAGACCACCTTGCTCAAGCTGATGCTCAACGGCCTGCAACCCACCAGCGGTACCGTGGAAGAGGGCACGCGCATCGACGTGGCCTACTTCGACCAGCTGCGCCACCAGTTGGACCTGGAAAAAACCGTGATCGACAACGTCGCCGAAGGTCGCGACTTTATCGACATCGACGGCCAGAGCCGCCACGTGCTGAGCTACCTGGGCGACTTCCTGTTCAGCCCGCAGCGTGCACGTACGCCGGTCAAGGCCTTGTCCGGTGGTGAGCGTGCGCGCCTGCTGCTGGCCAAGTTGTTCAGCAAGCCAGCCAACCTGCTGGTACTCGACGAACCGACCAACGACCTCGACGTGGAAACCCTGGAACTGCTGGAAGAGGTCCTGCTGACCTTCAACGGCACCGTGCTGATGGTCAGTCACGACCGGGCATTCCTCGATAACGTGGTCACCAGCACCCTGGTCTTCGAAGGCGAAGGCAAGGTGCGTGAATACGTCGGTGGTTATCAGGACTGGCTGCGCCAGGGCGGCTCGCCGCGCCTGCTGGGCGTGACCGAGAGCAAGTCCGGCAAGGCTGACTTGACCTCGGCCGTGGTTGCTCCAGTGGCTGCTGCTCCGGCACCAGCCCAGGAAGCACCTGCTGCGAAGAAGAAGCTCAGCTACAAGCTGCAACGTGAGCTGGAAGCACTGCCGGGTGATATCGACGCCAAGGAACAGCAGATTGCTGCCGTTGAAGCTGAAATGGCTGACGCGGGTTTCTACCTGCGTCCGGCTGCAGAAACCGCCAAGGTGATTGCATCCCTCGAGCAGCTTAACAGCGAGCTTGAAGCCCTGGTTGAACGCTGGGCCGAGCTGGATGCCTGAGTGATTCAAGCGCAATAAAAAACCCGGCGCTCATTTGTATGAGCGCCGGGTTTTTTGTATGAAACGCGGTTCAGATGTGGGAGCGGGCTTGCTCGCGAATGCGGTGTGTCAGTCCATATATTTATCGACTGATCCACCGCTTTCGCGAGCAAGCCCGCTCCCACACAAGCCCGCTCCCACATTGGATTGCCGTTGGTCTTACGAGCTCTTGACCAGTTTCACGGCCAGCACATCGCAAGGTGCGCCGTGCAGCACGTCATTGGCGGTGGAGCCCAGCAGCAAGGCCAGGCCGTGACGGCCGTGGCTGCCGACCACGATCAGATCGCAACCTTGCTCCTTGGCCAGGTGGTGGATTTCCTGGCGCGGCTGGCCGTAGGTCAGGTGGCTCTGGTCTTTTTTCAGGGCAGGGTACTTGTTGATCAGCCGGTCAAGGCGTTCCTTGGCCTGGTCGAACTGCTGCTGTTGCAGTTGGGAAAGGTCCATCGGCACATCGCCGCCAAAGGCCATGGCCATCGGTTCGACGATATGCACCAGGGACAGCTTCACCGAGTCGCCTGCAAGGCCTACGGCCCGCTTGATCACGGGGTCGCATTCTTCGGTCAGGTCCACGGCGACCAGAATATGTTCGTAGGGCATGAGGAGTCCTCCAAGGGAAAGCGATAAGTTCAGTATGGCTGGTTTCAAGCGGATGGGGTTGCGTCAGGTCAAATCCGCTCATCAAGAAATTCGGGAGTACACATATGACGGTCTGGATAGTGGTGTCAATCCTTGCGCTGGTTTTAAGCCCCCTGGCGTGGCTGCGTCCTTCGCGCCATTCGAGCGGGCGCATGGCTTTGCGCATGGAGGCGCGGCGCATTGGCCTGGCCATGCAACTGACGCCCCAGGAATGGCCACACTGGCTCAAGCACGAGCCGCCAAGCCCGTGTGCCCAGTATCACCGGCCACGGCGTGGCACCACGCGGGTGACCTGGAGTTACTGGCAGTTGGAGCCGGGGGTTTGGGTCAATCAGTGGCAGGAAACCTGCGTCGATGAAAAGTTGTTGCCACATTTTGCGACGCTGCCGGCGAACGTCTACAAAGTCGAAGCCGACAAGCAAATGATCACCCTGTACTGGGGCGAGAAGGGCGAGTTGAGCGTGTTGCAGGACATTGACGCGGTGCTCAAGGCGCTGGCCTGAGATTCCTGAGGGCATTAAAAAGCCCGAAAGCATCATCGGGCTGGAGTTGGCCAGGCAGGCCGGTAATTCGTTTTACGTGCCGCTAGCCTAGCCGCATATTCGGTTCTGTACAGCCCTTTAAATCAAAATTCACATTATTGATTTCGCGAATGATTAAACATTGGCGGGGCGATGCCGGCTGCCCCGGGTTCTGAAATGACTGAAAAGTCGCGTTTTTGCGGCCCTTTCGAGCGATTGACAATTCTTCGGATTTGGCTGAAGGTGACGTACCCAAATCAAACGGGCGTATGAATTGAGCGTTTGTCTTTCAGACCGTTCGTACAGAATCCCGACTATCGCGTTGGCGGGTGTGCCTGGCAAATTGGCGTTAGCATCGACGGTAACGTCAGTGCCTACGCTGAATCCTGCGTCCGACGTGTACTGTTCAGCTTCCATATCGTGGAGATCAGTTGATGATTTACGAAGGTAAAGCCATCACGGTTAAGGCTCTTGAAAGTGGCATCGTCGAATTGAAATTCGACCTCAAGGGTGAGTCCGTCAACAAGTTCAACCGTCTAACCCTGAATGAATTGCGTCAGGCCGTAGACACCATCAAAGCAGATGCTTCGGTCAAGGGCGTGATCGTCTCCAGCGGCAAGGACGTGTTCATCGTCGGCGCTGACATCACCGAATTCGTCGACAACTTCAAGCTGCCCGATGCCGAGCTTGTGGCTGGCAACCTCGAAGCCAACAAGATTTTCAGCGATTTCGAAGACCTCAACGTGCCGACCGTTGCCGCGATCAATGGCATTGCCCTGGGCGGCGGTCTGGAAATGTGCCTGGCCGCCGACTTCCGCGTGATGTCGGCCACCGCGAAAATCGGCCTGCCGGAAGTCAAGCTGGGCATCTACCCAGGCTTCGGCGGTACCGTGCGCCTGCCGCGCATCATCGGTGCCGACAATGCCATCGAGTGGATTGCCGCCGGCAAGGAAAACCGTGCTGAAGACGCGCTGAAAGTCGGCGCCGTGGATGCTGTGGTGGCTCCCGACAAGCTGGCAGAAGCCGCGCTGAACCTGATCAAGGGCGCCATCAGCGGCGAATTTGACTACAAGGCCAAGCGTCAGCCAAAGCTGGAAAAACTCAAGCTCAACGCCATCGAACAGATGATGTCGTTCGAAACCGCCAAGGGTTTCGTGGCTGGCCAGGCCGGCCCGAACTACCCGGCGCCGGTTGAAGCGATCAAGACCATCCAGAAGGCCGCGAACTTCGGTCGCGACAAAGCCCTGGAAGTCGAAGCTGCCGGCTTCGTCAAACTGGCCAAGACCTCTGCCGCGCAGAGCTTGATCGGTCTGTTCCTGAACGATCAGGAACTGAAGAAAAAGGCCAAGGCCTACGACGAAATCGCTCGCGACGTGAAACAGGCTGCCGTACTCGGCGCCGGTATCATGGGCGGCGGTATCGCCTATCAGTCGGCGTCCAAAGGCACGCCGATCCTGATGAAAGACATCAACGAGCACGGCATCGAGCAGGGTCTGGCAGAAGCCGCGAAGCTGCTGGTAGGCCGCGTTGATAAAGGCCGCATGACTGCAGCGAAAATGGCTGAAGTGCTTAACGGCATTCGTCCGACCCTGTCCTACGGTGATTTCGGCCACGTCGACCTGGTGGTCGAAGCGGTTGTCGAGAACCCGAAGGTCAAGCAGGCGGTACTGGCTGAAGTTGAAGCCCAGGTGAAAGAAGACACGATCCTGGCGTCCAACACCTCGACCATTTCCATCACCTTGCTGGCCAAGGCCCTCAAGCGTCCGGAAAACTTCGTCGGCATGCACTTCTTCAACCCGGTGCACATGATGCCGCTGGTGGAAGTGATCCGTGGCGAGAAGTCCAGCGAGCTGGCCGTTGCCACCACCGTTGCCTACGCCAAGAAAATGGGCAAGAACCCGATCGTCGTCAATGACTGCCCGGGCTTCCTGGTCAACCGCGTACTGTTTCCGTACTTCGGCGGTTTCGCCAAGCTGGTCAGCGCCGGTGTGGACTTCGTGCGCATCGACAAGGTCATGGAAAAATTCGGCTGGCCAATGGGCCCGGCGTACCTGATGGACGTGGTCGGCATCGACACCGGCCACCACGGTCGCGACGTAATGGCTGAAGGCTTCCCGGACCGCATGAAAGACGACCGCCGCTCGGCGATCGACGCGCTCTACGAAGCCAAGCGCCTGGGCCAGAAGAATGGCAAGGGCTTCTACGCCTACGAGACCGACAAGAAGGGCAAGCAGAAGAAAGTGGCCGACCCATCGGTTCACGAAGTACTCGCGCCGGTCATCTACGAACAGCGTGAAGTGTCCGACGAGGACATCGTCAACTGGATGATGATCGCCCTGTGCCTGGAAACCGTGCGTTGCCTGGAAGACGGCATCGTTGAAACCGCAGCCGAGGCCGACATGGGCCTGGTCTACGGTATTGGTTTCCCTCCATTCCGTGGTGGTGCGCTGCGTTACATCGATTCCATCGGTGTGGCCGAGTTCGTTGCCCTGGCTGATCAATACGCTGATCTGGGCCCGCTGTACCACCCGACTGCGAAGCTGCGCGAGATGGCCAAGAACGGCCAGAGCTTCTTCGGTTAAGTGCCCAGACGACTAGAGCGAGAATATTTATGAGCTTGAATCCAAGAGACGTCGTGATTGTCGACTTCGGTCGTACGCCGATGGGCCGCTCCAAGGGCGGCATGCACCGCAACACCCGTGCCGAAGACATGTCGGCGCACCTGATCAGCAAATTGCTGGAACGCAACGTCAATGTCGACCCGAACGAAGTCGAAGACGTGATCTGGGGCTGCGTCAACCAGACCCTGGAGCAGGGCTGGAACATCGCCCGCATGGCTTCCCTGATGACGCAGATCCCGCACACCGCTGCCGGCCAGACCGTCAGCCGGCTGTGTGGCTCGTCCATGAGCGCGCTGCACACCGCTGCCCAAGCGATCATGACCGGTAACGGTGATGTGTTCGTGGTCGGCGGCGTGGAGCACATGGGCCACGTCAGCATGATGCACGGTGTGGATCCGAACCCGCACATGTCCCTGTACGCGGCGAAAGCCTCGGGCATGATGGGCCTCACCGCTGAAATGCTCGGCAAAATGCACGGCATTACCCGCGAAGCCCAGGATGCATTCGGCCTGCGTTCCCACCAGTTGGCCCACAAGGCAACCGTGGAAGGCAAGTTCAAGGATGAAATCATCCCGATGAACGGCTACGACGAGAACGGTTTCCTGAAACTGTTCGACTACGACGAAACCATTCGTCCGGACACCACCCTGGAAAGCCTGGCGGCCCTGAAGCCGGCCTTCAATCCAAAGGGCGGCACCGTGACAGCCGGTACTTCGTCGCAGATCACTGACGGTGCTTCGTGCATGATCGTGATGTCGGCCCAGCGTGCCCAGGACCTGGGCATCCAGCCGATGGCCGTGATCCGTTCGATGGCAGTCGCAGGTGTGGACCCGGCAATCATGGGCTATGGTCCAGTACCGGCCACACAAAAAGCATTGAAGCGCGCAGGCCTGACTATCTCCGACATCGACTTCTTCGAGCTCAACGAAGCTTTCGCCGCACAGGCCCTGCCAGTGCTGAAAGATTTGAAAGTGCTCGACAAGATGAACGAGAAGGTTAACCTGCACGGCGGCGCGATTGCCTTGGGTCACCCGTTTGGGTGTTCCGGCGCTCGTATCTCCGGCACGTTGCTTAACGTGATGAAGCAAAATGGCGGCAACCTTGGCGTTGCAACCATGTGCATTGGCCTCGGCCAAGGCATCTCCACCGTCTTCGAACGTATCTAAACGTTTCGTTGACGGAAGCCGGGGCCCAGTGCCCCGGTTTTTGTTTTTTGGAATTTTTTATATTTTTTTTTAACAAATTTTGTAAGAGGGCCAGAGCATGAAAGTCGAACCAGGGCTCTACCAGCATTATAAAGGTCCGCAGTACCGCGTTTTTAATGTGGCGCGGCATTCCGAGACCGAAGAGGAAGTGGTGTTTTACCAAGCACTGTATGGCGATTACGGCTTTTGGGTGCGTCCCTTGAGCATGTTCCTTGAGACCGTCGAAGTTGACGGCGAACAGGTCCCGCGCTTTGCTTTGATGCAGGCCGAACCCAGCCTTTTTTCCGTGCAATAAAGGCAGGCCGCGCAGAATGCTGCGCTTGACCTCACCTTGTTGCCACTATATATAGCGTTGCCGCGTCAGGCGCCAACCGCCTTTCACTTCTCGAATTCAGGAATTTTCCGATCCATGGGCAAATCGCTGGTCATTGTGGAATCCCCGGCTAAGGCCAAGACCATCAACAAGTACTTGGGTAACGAGTACGTGGTGAAGTCGAGTATCGGCCATATCCGAGACCTGCCCACCAGCGGTTCGGCTAGCGCCAGCAAGGAGCCTGCCGCCAAGCGTGGCAAGGCGGCTGCGGGCGAAGGTCCGGTGCTCACGCCTAAAGAGAAAGCGCGCAAGCAGCTGGTCTCGCGCATGGGTGTCGATCCCGATCATGGCTGGAAAGCCAAGTACGAGATCCTCCCGGGCAAGGAAAAGGTCATCGAAGAGCTGCGCCGGCTCGCCAAGGATGCTGACACCATCTATCTCGCAACCGACTTGGACCGCGAAGGGGAGGCTATTGCCTGGCACCTGCGGGAAGCCATCGGGGGTGACGACAGCCGCTACAAGCGCGTGGTGTTCAACGAAATTACCAAGAAGGCGATCCAGGAAGCCTTCTCCAAGCCGGGCGAACTGGACATTGACCGCGTCAATGCCCAGCAGGCCCGTCGCTTCCTCGACCGCGTCGTGGGTTATATGGTCTCGCCGCTGCTGTGGGCGAAAATCGCTCGTGGCCTGTCCGCCGGCCGTGTGCAATCGGTTGCGGTAAAGCTGGTGGTGGAGCGTGAGCGCGAGATTCGTGCGTTCAACCCTGAAGAATATTGGGAAGTGCACGCTGACCTGGGCACCGCCAAGGGCAACAACGTGCGCTTTGAAGTGGCCCGCGAGAAAGGCGAGGCCTTCAAGCCGCTCAACGAAGCCCAGGCCATGGCCGCGCTGGAGAAGCTCAAGGCTTCCAGCTACAGCATCGTCAAGCGTGAAGACAAGCCCACCAGCAGCAAGCCGTCGGCGCCGTTCATCACCTCCACCCTGCAACAGGCCGCGAGCAACCGCCTGGGCTTCGGGGTGAAGAAGACCATGATGATGGCCCAGCGCCTGTATGAAGCGGGCTACATCACGTATATGCGTACCGACTCCACCAACCTGTCGCAAGACGCGGTGGCGATGGCGCGTACTTATATTGAAAGCGAATTCGGCAAGAAGTACCTGCCGGAGAAGCCGAACGTCTATAGCAGCAAGGAAGGCGCACAAGAGGCTCACGAAGCGATTCGTCCCTCCGACGCCAACACCGAGCCAAGCAAGCTGAGCGGCATGGAGCGCGACGCTGAGCGCCTCTACGAGCTGATCTGGCGCCAGTTCCTGGCGTGCCAGATGCTGCCGGCGCAATACCTGTCGACGACTGTCAGCGTGGGTGCTGGTGACTTCGAGCTGCGTGCCAAGGGCCGTATCCTCAAGTTCGACGGTTACACCCGCGTGATGCCGCAAATCGCCAAGCCGGGCGACGACGATGTACTGCCGGACATGGCGCAGGGCGATGTGTTGAAGCTGATCAAGCTCGACCCGTCCCAGCACTTCACCAAGCCGCCGGCGCGTTACTCGGAAGCCAGCCTGGTCAAGGAGATGGAAAAACGCGGTATCGGTCGTCCTTCGACCTATGCGGCGATCATCTCCACCATCCAGGACCGCGGCTACGTGGCCTTG
Organism: Pseudomonas sp. 21615526; assembly: GCF_013386245.1. Taxonomy (NCBI): domain Bacteria; kingdom Pseudomonadati; phylum Pseudomonadota; class Gammaproteobacteria; order Pseudomonadales; family Pseudomonadaceae; genus Pseudomonas; species Pseudomonas sp. 21615526. The sequence continues at coordinate 36,186 of NZ_JACAOM010000073.1, forward strand.
CACAACCGTCGTTTCTACTCGGAAAAGATGGGTGACATCGTCACCGAGCGCCTGTCCGAGAGTTTCTCCAACCTGATGGACTACGGCTTCACCGCCGGCATGGAAGAGAACCTCGATGACGTGGCCCAGGGCGAACGCGACTGGAAAAACGTGCTCGACGAGTTCTACGGCGACTTCAAGAAGAAACTTGAAGTGGCTGAAAGCGCCGAGAACGGCATGCGGGCCAACCAGCCGGTGATGACGGACATTCCGTGCCTCACTTGCGGCCGCCCGATGCAGATTCGTACCGCCTCCACCGGTGTGTTCCTCGGTTGCTCGGGTTACAGCCTGCCGCCGAAAGAGCGCTGCAAGGCCACCGTCAACCTGGTGCCGGGCGATGAAATCGCGGCCGATGACGAGGGTGAATCCGAGTCACTGGTATTGCGTGGCAAGCACCGTTGCCCGATCTGCAGCACGGCAATGGATGCCTACCTGCTGGATGAGAAGCACAAGCTGCACATCTGCGGTAACAACCCGGATTGCAACGGCTACGAGATCGAAGAAGGCACTTACCGCATCAAGGGCTACGAAGGCCCGAGCCTGGAATGCGACAAGTGCGGCAGCGAGATGCAGCTCAAGACCGGCCGTTTCGGCAAGTTCTTCGGTTGCACCAACCCGACGTGCAAGAACACCCGCAAACTGCTGAAAAGCGGTGACGCGGCGCCGCCGAAGATGGACCCGGTGAAGATGCCTGAGCTCAAGTGCGAGAAGGTCAACGACACCTACATCCTGCGTGATGGTGCTTCGGGGCTGTTCCTGGCTGCCAGCCAGTTCCCGAAAAACCGTGAGACCCGTGCACCGCTGGTGATGGAGATCGTGCCCCACAAGGACGAGATCGATCCGAAGTACCACTTCCTCTGCGAAGCGCCGAAGAAGGACCCGGACGGTCGCCCGTCCGTAATCCGCTACAGCCGCAAGACCAAGGAGCAGTACGTGCAGACCGAGGTTGAAGGCAAGCCTACCGGCTGGAAAGCGTTCTACGACGGTGGCAAGTGGAAGGTCGAGGACAAGCGCCAGGGCGCTTGATACGATCAGCTACATGCACAAAGGCCGCCTTGATAGGCGGCCTTTTTTTGCGCTTGCAGTGGCCTTGGCTGATCCGTGACACTGTTCAGCCAGCATCACGCTTTATTCGTTGTGGAGACTGCCTTCATGGCCAACGAACTCTATACCCGTACCAACCAGAAAATTTACTTCGCGGGTTTGTCCCTGGAAGCCCTTGGCCGTGCCGAGGCAGGGAAGGAGATGAACGCTATCGCGCTGGTACAGGCCGGGCGTGAAGCCGCGCTGTTCCACCTCTATGGCGCCTTGCTTGGCTTGTGCCATGAGATCGCCGGGTTCTACCGTCTGCCGCAGGCCGGCTCGCCGCGTGCGGAAATGATCATCCACCGGGATGTGCTGGAGTCCATGGCCATCCCGGAGTTGGCCGAACTGGTGGAGATGGCGCAAAGCCCGGACAGTTGGCTGGCGCGCTTGCTGGTAGCCCACGCGGAGATGTTCCAACCGCCACGGGTGAAGCACACGCCCAAAGGCGATGTGACCCAGCCGCTGATCGTGGCCGTAAGCCTGGACGAAGAAGGACCCGAGCCGTTGAGCCGGGAAGAGCTGGAAAGCTGGCGGCAGGAGCTGAAGAAGTTGGCCATTCGGTTTCGGGATGGATTGAACGAGTGCTGAAGGCTTTTCGCTGACAACTACCGCTCTTGTGGCGAGGGAGCTTGCTCCCGCTGGGTTGCGAAGCAGCCCCAAGGCTTTTCAGGCCTGGCAGTGTCAGCTGTCGGAGGGCCGCGGCTCAGCCCAATGCGGGCAAGCCCGCTCGCCACAAGACTGATATAATGCCGGCCTTTCGTGGAGAACAGACTTTTATGCCAACGTCCTTTCTGGAAATTGTTGAGTTGCCCGACGGCCGAATCGAGCTGCGCCGGGCTGAGGACGAGGGTTCTCTGGTGATCTTGGATTTTTCCGAGGACGCAAAAGCGTTCCTGCAGGGCCAGCACGTGGAAGTGGCAAAAGCCATGTTGAGCGTAGGTGTGCAGATGGCGGGGCGCCTGGCTGAAGGCGAACCGGAAAAGGAAGACGGTCCGCGGATTCTTCACTGAGTCCGTCTGTCGACTTTTTTACAGGCTTCAATTGTGCAGATCGGCTTCTCAATTCTGAAGAAGCCTCGCGTCATGGCGGATCCTGACAGCTGTCAGTTACCCGCGTATCGTTTTATCCCAACCGAATGTTCAAGCTTTGCGCATCACCTGTGCGGGCGGCGCTGATCAGTTGCTGCCTGGCCGCTGTGGTCAGCGGGTTCAGCCAGCTGACCACCGTATGGCTACGGCCCAGGCGCAAGGCTTCGCAGGTCAACTGCTGGGCGCTTTGAGCACCACGGGGTTGCAGCAACAGGATGCGTTCGCGGTTCAGGCCGGCATCCCGCAACCAGGCCTGGGTCAGGCTGGATGGCGGGGCGATCAGCGTCAACCAGCGGGCGTCCTGTTCCTCGCTCAGTTCGCGAAGGATCGGCGCCAACAGGCTCAGGCAGTTCCCGGCAGCACCGCGCAACGACAGTTCACTGAACGCCTCGGGTTCGGCGCTCCAGGGCGCTTCGACCACTTCCTTGAGGATGGGCGCAAGGGGCTGGGCCATAAAGGCCTCAAACAGCGACAGTTGAGTGTGTTGTGGGGTCTGTAGGAACTGCATGATGCCTCCGTTAGCGGCGAATAACGCCGACGCTCAAGCCTTCAATCACCAGGTCCTGATCCTTCAGGTTCACTTCAATCGGCGCGAATTCGGGGTTCTCGGCCAGGAGCCAGACCTTGCTGCCTTCGCGCTTGAAGCGTTTGACCGTCACTTCATCGCCGATACGGGCGACGACGATCTGGCCATTGCGAGCTTCACGTGTGGTGTGGACGGCCAGCAGGTCGCCGTCGAAAATGCCCACGTCCTTCATGCTCATGCCATGGACCCGCAACAGGTAGTCGGCACGGGGATGGAAGAAGGTCGGGTTGATGTTGCAGGATTCCTCGACGTGCTGTTGCGCCAGGATCGGCGCACCGGCTGCGACGCGGCCGATGATCGGCAGTGTCGATTCGTCGGCCTTGGCTTCGAAGCCAGGGATGCGAATACCGCGTGAAGCACCCGGGGTCATCTCGATCGCGCCTTTGCGGGCGAGGGCCTTGAGGTGTTCTTCAGCGGCGTTGGGTGACTTGAATCCCAGTTCCAGCGCAATTTCCGCCCGGGTCGGCGGGTAGCCGTTGTCATCGAGGCAGCGCTTGATAAAAGCCAGAATCTCAGCTTGGCGTGGCGTCAGTTTTAGCATGTTGATCGCTCTGTCTTTTTATACAGTGACTGGGATTATATACAGTGGACTGCGCTTGGCAATCACCGTTTTCAGTCACTCCGCTGGACGGTCATTTATCACCTGTCCTACACACTGGAGACAGCGCTGCCTACAGACCTTGGCGAATGTGATTAAATGGCCATGAAATAGCTGACCGGCCAGCCGCAAACCGACCTGCAGGCTTGACAAGACATAGCTTGAAACGTATGTTTCAAACAAGTGTTTGTCAGGCGGAGTAGCCATGGCCCAGTCGGAAACCGTTGAACGCATTCTCGATGCTGCCGAGCAGTTGTTCGCGGAAAAAGGATTTGCTGAAACTTCATTGCGGCTGATTACCAGCAAGGCCGGGGTCAACCTGGCGGCAGTGAACTACCATTTCGGCTCCAAGAAGGCGCTGATCCAGGCCGTGTTCTCACGTTTCCTGGGGCCTTTCTGCATCAGCCTCGATCGTGAGCTGGAGCGTCGCCAGGCCAAGCCTGAAAACAAGCCAAGCCTGGAAGACCTGCTGGAGATCCTCGTCGAGCAAGCCCTGGTGGTTCAGCCACGCAGCGGCAACGACCTGTCGATCTTCATGCGCCTGTTGGGCCTGGCGTTCAGCCAGAGCCAGGGCCACCTGCGTCGCTACCTTGAAGACATGTACGGCAAGGTGTTCCGCCGCTATATGTTGCTGGTCAACGAAGCCGCCCCGCGTATCCCGCCAATCGAACTGTTCTGGCGCGTGCACTTCATGCTTGGTGCCGCGGCATTCAGCATGTCCGGGATCAAGGCACTGCGTGCGATTGCCGAGACCGACTTCGGCGTCAACACCTCCATCGAGCAGGTCATGCGCCTGATGGTGCCGTTTCTCGCCGCCGGCATGCGTGCCGAAACCGGCGTCACCGACCAGGCCATGGCCGCCGCCCAATTGCGCCCGCGCAGCAAGTCAGTACCGGTCCCGGCCAAGGTTTAACCCCTCCCGGGTGTGCGCGGCCGCTTGCATCCGCTAAGCTAGCCGCCCATGCCGATTTCAGCTATCTATCCACAGCCCGTTGCGCTCGCTGAGCGTCCGTCTCCAGGTTCAATCCTGGCGATGCGATCTCGCGGGGGCTTCGGGCTGCGTGCGTTATTTAAGGAAGCTATATGACCCAAGCCCTGCAAGGCTCTTTGATGGTGGACGTTGCCGGCACCTGGCTGACGGCTGAGGATCGCCACTTGTTGCGTCAGCCCGAGGTGGGCGGCCTGATCATTTTTGCACGCAATATCGAGCATCCTCGGCAGGTGCGTGAATTGAGCGCGGCGATTCGCGCCGTGCGCCCGGACCTGTTGCTGGCGGTCGATCAGGAAGGCGGCCGAGTGCAACGCTTGCGTCAGGGGTTTGTGCGTCTGCCGGCGATGCGTGCCTTGGCCGACAACCCGAATGCGGAGCAACTGGCCGAGCAGTGCGGTTGGATCATGGCAACCGAAGTGCTGGCGGTTGGCCTGGACCTGAGCTTCGCCCCGGTGCTGGACCTCGATTACCAACGCAGCGCCGTTGTGGGCACTCGCGCCTTCGAAGGCGACCCCGAGCGCGCCGCCGTGCTCGCGGGCGCCTTCATCCGTGGCATGAACAGCGCCGGTATGGCGGCCACCGGCAAGCACTTCCCCGGCCACGGCTGGGCCGAAGCCGATTCCCACGTCGCCATTCCCAACGACGAGCGCAGCCTGGAACAGATTCGCGCCAATGACCTGGTGCCTTTCGCGCGCCTGAGCAAGCAACTGGCAGCCGTCATGCCGGCCCATGTGATTTATCCACAAGTGGACGCGCAACCGGCCGGCTTCTCCCGGCGCTGGTTGCAGGACATCCTGCGTGGCGAGTTGCAGTTCGACGGGGTGATCTTCAGTGACGACCTGTCGATGGCGGGGGCTCATGTGGTCGGTGATGCTGCCAGTCGTATTGAGGCGGCGTTGACTGCCGGTTGCGACATGGGCCTGGTGTGCAACGACCGCGCCGCCGCCGAGCTGGCCCTGAGTGCTGCCCAGCGCATGAAGGTCACGCCGTCGGCGCGTATCGCGCGGATGCGTGGCCAGGCGGTGGCGTCGACCGAGTACAAGCAGGATCCGCGTTGGTTGGCGGCGTTGGGTGCGCTGCGGGATGCTCAGTTGATCGACTGACAACTGCGGTGCGCCCTTCGCGAGCAAGCCCGCTCCCACATCCGACCGCATTCCTCCAGGGTATATGCGGTCAAATGTGGGAGCGGGCTTGCTCGCGAAGGCGATCTAACAGTCAGCGCTTTTCCTGCTTATGAGGCAACGGCGCAAACAACGCCTCGATATCCTCATTCCCCAACTTCCAATCTCCCGTCGTCCGCCCATCCAGAACGCCCGCCGCCAGATCAGACTTTTCCTGCTGCAAATGCTGGATTTTCTCTTCCACGGTGCCCCGGGCAATCATCTTGTACACAAATACCGGCTTCTCCTGGCCGATGCGATACGCACGGTCGGTGGCCTGGTTTTCCGTGGCCGGGTTCCACCACGGGTCGTAGTGAATCACCGTGTCGGCTTCCGTCAGGTTAAGTCCGACGCCGCCTGCCTTCAGGCTGATCAGGAAGATCTGCAGCTTGCCGCTCTGGAAGTCTTTCACCGGCGTGCGCCGATCCCGCGTCTGACCGGTAAGCAGCGCATAAGCCACGCCGCGCTTCTTCAACTCGGCCTCGATCAGGCTCAGCATCGAAGTGAACTGGGAAAACAGCAGAATCCTGCGGCCTTCGGCAAACAGCTCTTCGAGCATCTCCATCAAGCTGTCGAGTTTGCCCGAGCTACTGCCCTTTGCCGGCAGGGTTGCATCATTGACCAAGCGTAAATCACAGCACACCTGGCGCAACTTGAGCAGCGCCTCCAGGATGATGATCTGGCTGCGCGCCACACCCTTGCGGGTAATCTCGTCGCGGACTTTCTTGTCCATCGCCAGGCGCATGGTTTCGTACACGTCGCGTTGGGCTTCGTTGAGGTCGACCCAGTGGATGATCTCGGTCTTGGGCGGCAGCTCGGTCGCCACCTGTTCCTTGGTGCGACGCAGCAGGAACGGCTTGATCCGACCATTGAGGTGCTGCAATCGCACATCGCTGCCGCGCTTTTCGATCGGTACGCGGTAATCGCGGTTGAAGCTCTTCACGTCCCCCAGCCAACCCGGCAGCAGGAAGTGGAACAGCGACCACAGCTCGCCCAAGTGGTTTTCCAGCGGTGTACCGCTGAGGCACAGGCGCTGGCGGGCGTTCAGCTCGCGGGCCGCCTGGGCCGCCTTGCTGTTGGGGTTCTTGATGTACTGCGCTTCGTCAAGGATCAGCACGTGCAAGGGCAGGGCGGCCAGTTGCTCGATGTCCTTGGGCAGCAGGGCGTAGGTGGTCAGCAGCAGGTCGTAGTCCTGCAACTGAGGGAAATGTTTCTTGCGCCCCGCGCCGTATAACGCCATGACTTTGAGCTGCGGCGTGAAGTGCGCCGCTTCGTCGAGCCAGTTCGGGATCAGGCTGGTGGGCATCACCACCATGCACGGGCGGTCCAGGCGTCCGGCGATTTTCTCGCTGAGAATATGCGCCAGGGTTTGCAGGGTTTTGCCCAGGCCCATGTCATCCGCGAGAATCCCGCCGACGTCGAGTTGGCGCAGCGACTGCATCCAGCTCAGGCCTTCCAGTTGATAAGGGCGCAACGTTGCGTTCAAGCCTTCCGGCGCTTCGCAGCTGAAATCCTTGATGTCCCGCAGGCGCTGGGCGAAGTTGCGGATCTTTTCGCCGCCTTCCCATTGCAGCGGCAGGTCTTCCAGCGGGTTCAGGCGAATCGCGTCGGCCTTGGCCAGGCGCAGCGCGGTGGTGCCGGGCTCTTGCAGGTAGAACTCGCCCAGGGTTGCCAGCACCGGTTTCAGCCGGCCATAAGGCAGCGCCACTTGCAGCGGGCCGTGGCCGTTGGGCAGGCCGGGAATGTTCACCAGGATCAGTTCGTCATCACGGCGCCGGGCGAGTTTTTCCGGGTTGAGGATCTCGGTGTGAGAGCGCATCAGGTTCAACAGGATCGGCAGAAGACTCAGGCGTTCGCCGTTGACGATGATCCCCAGCTCCAAGTCGAACCAGTCGCGCTCCGGCATCTCGTCGACGCTGGCGTACCAGTCGTCGACGGCGCTCAGGTCAAAACCGAAATCTTCGTCGATCTGTAGTTCCCAACCCTGGGCGCGCAGGTTCGGCGAGGCATTCAGGGTGAAGTTCAGCCACGCGCTGTCATTGACCATCTCGAACAGCTCGCCGGCGCTTTCCGGCAGGGCCTTGCTCTGGCGGGTGGCGATCTTGAAGCCCAGCAGGCGCAGCTGTTCGCGAAACTGCTGCTCCACCTCGGGGTGGCGCTTGATCCGCAGGCTCTGTTGTTCCTGGCGCACGATAATGTCGGCGTTCTTCTGGCCGCTGACGTAGTTGCCCAAATAGTTGAAGGACAACGCCGCGCGATGCTGGATATAACGCTGCATCTTGCCGTTGCGCGGTTCGAAGGCACTGAACTCGATACTCGCCAGCCACAGGCGCGGCACCGGTTGCACGTCTTCCATCACCACTTGCGGCAACACCACGCGGTTATCCAGCACCGCCTGGAGCTTCTCCAGCAACTCGGCATCCTGGGCCGCCGCCGGGTAGGCCAGGGTTTCCTGGACCTTGAGCAGCACGGCGGCGATGTGTTTGCAGTTGGTGTGCACGGGGCACGTGCAGCGGCTGTCCACCAGGATCAACGTGCCCTTGGCGGATTCGCGCAGCGAAATGGTCTGGCGGTAGACATTGCCACCCGAGCCTTCGCAGCTGGCAATGATGGTGCTGTCGCCGGACTCGACGATACGCACACGGTTTTCCAGGGCGTAGCGCCGGCCACGCTCGAGGCTTTGCTCTTTAAAGCGATTGGCCCACGAAGGGGCCAGGGGTTTGGTCAACGACGACGTCAGGGGCATGGTGCTGGATCAGTCCTGGACATCGGGCGGTGGAGCGCTGGGCGGCTTGGCGGTCAGCGAAGTGATCTTGATCAGCAGGGCGAGGTGGCCGCCGTCCAGGTAGTTGAGCTGGTTGTTCTTGGTGCGCACGTCTTGCTGGCTGAGGTGTTCGCTGGCGATGACGCTGCCGTTGGCGTCGAACTGGTTGACCCAGAAGTCTGCGTCGATATCGGTAAAGCGCCCAAGCTGCAGGTTCAGGGTACCTTCGATGGGGAACTGGCCGAACTGTTCCTGGCCATCGCTGATGGCCAGCTTCACCGGTTGCTCCCCGAGATTCTGTTCCCAGGACTTGTGCAGCAATACGGTGTAGTCGCTGCTGGCTTGCAGCTTCTCGACAATATTGCCCAGTCGTGGCGGGCTCATTTTGTCAGTCCCCAGGCGTGGTGCGCCGGCGTCCCAGTTTTCCGGCGCCGCACGGCTGTTGATCACCGGCTCGGCGTTCTGGCGCACCAGGATCATCTCCACCAGGTACGGGCTGTCGGCGAACGCCGAAGGCGCAACGACCACCAACAACAAGCTCAAAATGCGGAACAGGCGCATTGGGGCGTCCTTCAAGCAGATTTCGGGATGAGGCGCTCAAACAGCGCCTCCAGTGTATTAAAGCGTTCTTCGGCGCGTTCCATCGGCACCATGAATTTGAACAGCGTAGCCCCTTCGAACTTGTAGCGATTGGGCTGGCCCTGAATCAGCTTGATCAGCACCAGTGGGTCCACCGGCGTCTGTGCTTCGAACTCGATACGCCCGCCTTGCGGCCCGGCGTCGACCTTCTTGATGCCCAGTTGCTCGGCCTGCAATTTGAGCAGGGTCAGGCGCACCAGGTTCTTGGTCGGCTCCGGCAACAGGCCGAAGCGGTCGATCATCTCCACTTGAAGGTCCTTGAGACCTTCTTCGTCGGTGGCCGAGGCGATGCGCTTGTACAGGATCAGTCGCGCGTGCACATCCGGCAGGTAGTCTTCGGGGATCAGCGCCGGCAGGCGCAGGTTGATCTCCGGGCCGCCACCCAGCGGTTGGTCGAGGTTCGGTTGTTCGCCCTTGCGGATGGACTTCACCGCGCGCTCGAGCATTTCCATATACAGGGTGAAGCCGACGGCCTGGATCTGCCCGCTCTGGCCGTCGCCCAGCAGTTCGCCGGCGCCGCGGATTTCCAGGTCGTTGGTGGCCAGCACAAAGCCGGCGCCGAGGTCCTGGGTGTTGGCGATCGCTTCCAGGCGCTTCTCGGCGTCGGAAGTGATCTGTTGGCGCGGCGGTGTCAGCAGATAGGCATACGCCTGGTGGTGACTGCGCCCGACCCGGCCGCGCAACTGATGCAGCTGCGCCAGGCCGAACTTGTCGGCGCGCTCGATGATGATGGTGTTGGCGCTCGGCACGTCGATGCCGGTCTCGATGATGGTCGAGGCGATCAGCACGTTGAAGCGCTTGTGATAGAAGTCGCTCATTACCTGTTCGAGTTCGCGCTCGCGCATCTGCCCGTGGCCGATGGCGATCCGTGCTTCCGGCACCAGTTCGGCGAGGTCGGCGGCGCATTTCTCGATGGTTTTTACATCGTTGTGCAGGTAGTACACCTGGCCGCCGCGCAGCAACTCGCGCAGCAGGGCTTCCTTGACCGTGCTTTTGTTCTGCTCCATGACGAAGGTGCGCACCGACAACCGGCGCGCCGGCGGCGTGGCGATGATCGACAGGTCGCGCATGCCCGACACCGCCATGTTCAGCGTGCGCGGAATCGGCGTGGCGGTGAGCGTCAGGATGTCGACTTCACTGCGCAGGGCCTTGAGCTGTTCTTTCTGGCGAACCCCGAAGCGGTGCTCTTCGTCGATGATCACCAGCCCGAGGTTCTTGATCTTCACGTCATCCGACAGCAGCTTGTGAGTGCCGATGACAATGTCGATCTTGCCTTCCGCCAGGTCGGCGATGGCCGCATTCACTTCCTTGGCCGATTTGAAGCGGCTCATCACTTCCACGGTCACCGGCCAGTCGGCAAAGCGGTCGCGGAAGCTGTTGTAGTGCTGCTGGGCGAGCAGGGTGGTGGGGACGAGGATCGCCACTTGGCGGCCACCGTGCACCGCAATAAACGCTGCGCGCATTGCCACTTCGGTCTTGCCGAAGCCCACGTCGCCGCACACCAGGCGGTCCATCGGCTTGGGCGCCAGCATGTCGGCGCGCACGGCGTCGATGGTGGTTTGCTGGTCCGGGGTTTCTTCGAAGGCGAAGCCGGCGCTGAAGGTGGCGTAGTCGGCTTTTGGGTCGGCAAACGCATAACCTTCGCGGGCGGCGCGGCGGGCATAGATGTCGAGCAACTCGGCGGCCACATCGCGTACCTGTTCGGCGGCCTTGCGCTTGGCTTTCTGCCAGGTCTCGGAGCCCAGGCGGTGCAACGGCGCGAGGGCGTCGTCGCTGCCGGTGTAGCGGGCGATCAGGTGCAGGTTGGCCACGGGCACGTAGAGCTTGGCGCCCTCGGCGTATTCCATGGTGAGGAATTCGGCCACCTGGTTGTCGATCTCCAGGGTCTGCAGGCCCAGGTAACGGCCCACGCCGTGGTCGATATGCACCACCGGCGCGCCTTCGCGCAGCTCGGTGAGGTTCTTGATCACCGCATCGTTGTTGGCATCGGCGCGCTTTTCCCGGCGGCGGCGCTGCATCACCCGCTGACCGAACAGCGGGCTCTCGGCAATCAGTGCCAGGGCCGGGTCGTCCAGCAGCAGCCCTTCGTCCAGCGGTGCGATGGTGATCGCCAGGCGATCCTTGCTCGCGACAAAGTCCGGCCAGCTGTCGACGGTTTTCGGCCGCAGCTTCAGGCGTTCCAACAGCTCCAGCAGCACCTCGCGGCGCCCGGCGGACTCGGCGGTAAACAGCACGCGGCCGGGGAAGTCACCGAGGAAATTCGACAGCGCTTCCAGCGGCTGGTTAGCCTTGGCTTCAATCGCCAGGTTCGGCAGCGCTTGCGCCGGAAAGCGCTCGCGGCCGGCGCCTGCATCCACGTCCTGCTGGCTGGCGACTACCCGCGGCCAGTTTTTCAGGCGGGCGAAGCAGTCTTCCACCGGCAGGAACAGCTCGGCCGGTGGCAATAAAGGACGGGACGGGTCGACGCGGCGTTCTTCATAACGGTTGCGCACGTCATTCCAGAAATTCTCCGCTGCCTGTTCGATGCCTGGCAGCGAGAACACCTGGGTATCCTGGGGCAGGTAATCGAAGAGCGTGGAGGTTTCGTCGAAGAACAGCGGCAGGTAATACTCGATACCGGCGGGGGTAATCCCGCTGCTCAAGTCCTGGAAGATCGGGCAGCGACGGAAATCCACGTCGAAGCGCTCGCGGAAACGTGCCTTGAAGCGCGTGACCGCGTCTTTTTGCAGCGGGAACTCCCGGGCCGGCAGCAGCTTGATCGACTGCACCTTGTCGATGGAGCGCTGGTTTTCCGGATCGAAGGTGCGCAGGGTTTCGATTTCGTCGTCGAACAGGTCGATCCGGTAGGGCAGTTTGCTGCCCATCGGGAACAGGTCGATCAACGCGCCACGCACGGCGAACTCACCGTGCTCGTACACCGTGTCGACGCAGCGATAACCGCTGGCCTCAAGCCGGGTGCGCATTTGCTCCACATCGAGCTTCTGGCCGATATCCAGCACCAGGCTGCTGCCCAGCAGGAACTTGGTCGGTGCCAGGCGGTGCAGGGCCGTGGTGATCGGCACCACCAGCACGCCGTGGGCCAGTTCCGGCAAGCGGTACAGGCTGGCGATGCGCTGGGAAATGATGTCCTGGTGCGGCGAGAACAGATCGTAGGGCAGGGTTTCCCAGTCCGGGAAATGCAGTACCGGCAAATCGGGGGCGAAGAAACTCAGCTCCTGTTCCAGCCGCTCGGCACTTTGGCTGTCGGCGGTGAGCAGCAGGGTAAAGCGCTTGGCAGCGCTGGCAGCCTCGGCGATGGCCAGGCTCAGGGCGGCACCGGGCAGATTGCCCCAGTGCTGTTTACCTGCCGCGGCAGGGAGAAGCGGTAGACGCAGAACGGGCACGGAAGGTTGAGCTCCAAGCGTTGCGACAAAGTCGGTAATTGTAACGGCCCGGAGTGCCGCCTGTCAGTTGCTGACTGAGCCTATTACGGTTTGTAGGAAATGTAGTGGCTAAGACAAACAAAGGTGCCTTTTGACTCATTATGTAGTGCCGAAATCGGTGTATGTTTCGGAGGGTTACGGACACTTTGTCACATTGGTCCAACAGGGGGTGCGCTGGAAGCCGCGTATTTACTGGGCTGCAGAGGGGCGATATTTTTTTGCAAGGGGTTTTGTTGCGGGCCGCGCATTGCTCCGAGGGCGGTCGGGCGGCATAATGTAGCCCCTTTTTTCTGCCCCTACATGTGGAAGGTTCCCGTGACTCAGAAGCCCGACCAGTGTCTTGGTGAATGGATCGACCGTGAAGCACTCGCTGAAGCAATGATTCCGCTTATCGGTCAGCTATACCGCAATAACAACGTGGTGAGCTCGATCTATGGCCGCAGCCTGATCAACCAATCAGTCATCGCGATTCTCAAGGCTCATCGCTTTGCTCGCCATCGTTCTGCCGACGATAGCGAACTCTCCGTCCACGAAACATTCCCTCTGCTTAAAGCCATGAGCGAGCTCAAGCTCGGCGCGGCTTCGGTAGACCTGGGCAAGCTGGCCTATAAATTCCGCAAGGAAGGCGCTGGCCGCACCGCCGAGCAGTTCGTACGTGAAGAAATGGCCGACGTGGTTGGCCAGCAAAACGCCGCAGCCCGCAAAGGCACCGACGTTGTGCTGTACGGTTTCGGTCGTATCGGCCGCCTGCTGGCGCGCATCCTGATCGAAAAAACCGGTGGCGGCGACGGCCTGCGCCTGCGTGCCATCGTGGTGCGTAAAGGTGCTGAAAACGACCTGACCAAGCGCGCGAGCCTGCTGCGTCGTGACTCGGTCCACGGTCCGTTCAACGGCACCATCGTCATCGACGAAGAAAACAACACCATCACCGCCAACGGTAACCTGATCCAGGTGATCTACGCGAAGAACCCGTCTGAGGTGGATTACACCCAGTACGGCATCAAGGACGCACTGCTGGTGGACAACACCGGTGTTTGGCGTGATGCCGAGGGCCTGGGCCAGCACCTGGCGTGCCCGGGTATCGACCGCGTTGTCCTGACTGCGCCTGGCAAGGGCAAGCTGAAGAACATCGTGCACGGCATCAACCACGGTGAAATCACCGCTGACGACAAGATCGTGTCCGCCGCTTCCTGCACCACCAACGCCATCGTGCCGGTGCTGAAGGCTGTGAATGACAAGTTCGGCATCGTTAACGGTCACGTTGAAACGGTTCACTCGTACACCAACGACCAGAACCTGATCGACAACTTCCACAAGGGCGATCGCCGTGGCCGTAGCGCCGCGCTGAACATGGTGATCACCGAGACCGGTGCTGCCACCGCTGCTGCCAAGGCCCTGCCTGAGCTGGCCGGCAAGCTGACCGGTAACGCGATCCGTGTTCCGACGCCGAACGTGTCGATGGCCATTCTCAACCTGAACCTTGAGAAAGCCGCCACCCGTGAAGAGATGAACGAGTACCTGCGCTACATGGCGCTGCACTCCGATCTGCACAAGCAAATCGACTTCGTCAATTCGCAGGAAGTGGTTTCCACCGACTTCGTGGGCTCGCGCCACGCCGGTGTGGTGGACGCTGAAGCGACCATCACTCAAGACAACCGCGTTGTTCTGTACGTTTGGTACGACAACGAATTCGGTTACAGCTGCCAGGTGGTTCGCGTGATGGAAGACATGGCCGGGGTTAACCCGCCAGCATTCCCGCGCTAAGCATCAGCGGTAAATGAAAAAGCCCCGACTGGTTCGGGGCTTTTTTATGTCTGTTGTTTTTGTGTTGCTTGTACCGGCCTCATCGCAGGCAAGCCAGCTCCCACATTTTGATTTGTGAATACATTTCAAATGTGGGAGCGGGCTTGCTCGCGAAAGCGACCTATCAAGCGCCGCCGACTACAGAGGCCTGCGCGGTACGCAGTTCATGCCGGTTGCCCTTGAACAGAATCAATGTGGCGATCAAGCCCAGCATCGCCGCGCCGCTGAGCCAGATGCCCGGTGCGGCCTTGTTGTCCAGCACGTGGATCAGGTAGGTACAGGCCGCCGGAGTAAAGCCACCAAAGGTTGCCGTCGCCAGGCTGTAGGCCAGGGAGAAACCGGTGGTGCGCACTTCTACCGGCATGATTTCGGTCAGCGCTACAACCATCGCGCCGTTGTACGAGCCATACAGGAACGACAGCCAGAGCAGCACGATCAGCAGATGGCTGAAGCTCGGATTGGCCACCAGCCAGGACAGCGCTGGATAAGCGGTGAGGATCGCCAGAATAGTCGCCCCCAGCAGCAGGGGTTTACGCCCGATCTTGTCGGACACCGCGCCCATCACCGGCAGCCAGATGAAGTTCGAGATGCCCACGCACACAGTGACCAGCAGCGCGTCGAAGTCCGACAGGTGCAGTTCGGCCTTGCCGAAGGTCGGGGTGTAGGCGGTGATCAGGTAGAACGACACGGTGGTCATCACCACCAGCGCCATGCCGGCGATGACGATGCCGAAGTTCTGGCCGATCGAGCGGACGATTTCCTGCAGGGTAGGGCGGTGCTTGCGCGCCTGGAATTCCGGGGTTTCTTCCAGGGAGCGACGAATCACGAAGATCACCGGCACGATCAGGCAGCCGATCAGGAACGGCACGCGCCAGCCCCAGTCACCCATTTCTTCCGGGCTGAGCCAGTGGTTGAGGCCTACGCCCAGCAGGCCGGCGAATACCACGGCGGCTTGCTGGCTGGCGGACTGCCAGCTGACGAAGAAGCCTTTACGGCCCGCAGTGGCGATTTCCGCCAGGTACACCGACACGCCGCCCAGTTCGACACCGGCGGAGAAGCCTTGCAGCAGGCGGCCGAACAGCACCAGCAACGGCGCCGCGACGCCCAGGGTGGTATACCCGGGAACGCAGGCAATCAGGATGGTACCGGCGGCCATCATCGCCAGGGTGATCACCAGGCCCTTTTTACGGCCGTGACGGTCGATGTAGGCACCGAGGAAAATCGCGCCCAGCGGACGCATCAGGAACCCGGCACCAAAGGTCGCCAGGGACAGCATCAGGGACGCGAACGCGCTGTCGGTGGGGAAAAATGTCTTGGCAATGGCCGTGGCGTAGAAGCCGTAGACCATGAAGTCGAACATCTCAAGGAAGTTACCGCTGACAACGCGAAAGATCGCCTTGCCCTTGCCCGTTGTAGTGGACATGTCATGCACTCATTTTGGCTATCTTATTAGTAATCCCTGGTCGCAACCGTCCTTGCTGTTGAAGCTCTGGCACGAGGCTGGCGCTGAACAGTTTTGTAACGATATGTGTATAAGCCACCACAGGCAACAAAAAACCGATAGCAAGCTGGCAAATTGCCGCAGGCCTCCCGGTGATGAAAATCCAATGCGGGAGCGGGCTTGTTCGCGAATGCGGTGTGTCAGTCAGCTTATGAGCCACTGACACACCGCATTCGCGAGCAAGCCCGCTCCCACAGGGTTTTTGCGATCAGTTGAGGAGGGTGTTACGCAGGCTGTCGGACAAGCCTTTTGGTGCCAGCCAGATGCCGAGATAAGCTTTCGCCAGCTCGTCATTGCGACTGCTGAACACCACCGTGCCGTTGATTTCCAGGTTCAGGCCGCGCTGAGGCTGGAAGTCCAGCGCATAACGGTCGCCGCTGCGGATGTTGCGGAAGCTTTTGTGCAATTGATCCAGTTCAGGCTTCAGGCGGGCGAGGGTGGCGGGTGTTTGCTGACGTTCGAGAGTGGCGGTGGCGGCCTTGATCACATCGTTGCGGTCGATATCGCGAAAGTAATACAGCTCCAGGCGCAGGTCTTTTTGCTGATCCAGGGCTTGTTTGGCGCTCAGGTCAGCCGGGGCGAACAATGCCGCCGCATAGACGTCTGCCCACAGGTAGGTCAGGACGGCCTGGTTTTTCAGCACCAGTTGATGAGATTGCGCCGGAAAATCGGCTTGTTTGAGGCGATCAGCCTCATTCGCCAGAACCGGGACCGAAAACATCAGCAATAAACAAATGACGACATGCTTCATAATGGCCAGTCCTGAAAAAGGTGCTTGCCTACAGGTTAATTCAATAACGAGCGCCGTGTAGTAAAGGCAAAACTGGCCTACGACGCGACCAAGGGTTAATGTGCGCGACGTTGAGCGTTCTATAGACTGTGCCCCGGCTCACACACTTGAGCCACATTGATCCTTCATGACCGCTGGCCGCGGCATGATTTAGCCAGGCGTCCAACCGTGCGCCCTGGCCTGTTCTGAGGAGTACGCATGGCTGTCTACAACTACGACGTGGTGGTACTGGGTTCCGGCCCAGCTGGAGAAGGTGCGGCGATGAACGCCGCCAAAGCAGGGCGCAAGGTGGCGATGGTCGATAGCCGTCGCCAGGTCGGCGGTAACTGCACCCACCTGGGTACCATCCCGTCCAAGGCCTTGCGTCACTCGGTGCGCCAGATCATGCAGTTCAACACCAACCCGATGTTCCGGGCCATTGGTGAGCCGCGCTGGTTCTCGTTCCCGGACGTGCTCAAGAGCGCTGAAAAAGTCATTTCCAAACAGGTTGCCTCGCGGACCGGCTTCTATGCCCGTAACCGCGTCGACCTGTTCTTCGGCACCGGCAGCTTCGCCGACGAGCAAACCGTCGAAGTGGTCTGCGCCAACGGCGTGGTCGAGAAGCTGGTAGCCAAGCACATCATCATCGCCACCGGCTCGCGTCCGTATCGCCCGGCGGATATCGATTTCCACCACCCGCGTATCTACGATAGCGACACCATCCTCAGCCTGGGCCACACCCCGCGCAAACTGATCATCTACGGCGCCGGAGTGATCGGCTGTGAATACGCCTCGATCTTCAGCGGCCTGGGTGTATTGGTCGAGCTGGTGGATAACCGCGACCAGTTGCTGAGCTTCCTCGACTCGGAAATTTCCCAGGCGTTGAGTTACCACTTCAGCAACAACAACATCACCGTGCGCCACAACGAAGAGTACGAGCGGGTCGAAGGCCTGGACAACGGTGTGATCCTGCACCTGAAATCCGGCAAGAAGATCAAGGCCGACGCCTTGCTGTGGTGCAACGGCCGTACCGGCAACACCGACAAGCTGGGCATGGAAAACATCGGTGTGAAGGTCAACAGCCGTGGCCAGATCGAAGTCGACGAGAACTACCGCACCTGCGTACCGAACATCTACGGTGCCGGTGACGTGATCGGCTGGCCAAGCCTGGCCAGTGCCGCCCATGACCAGGGCCGCTCGGCCGCTGGCAGCATTGTCGACAACGGCAGCTGGCGCTACGTCAACGACGTGCCGACCGGGATCTACACGATTCCCGAGATCAGCTCGATCGGCAAGAACGAGCACGAACTGACCAAGGCCAAGGTGCCTTATGAAGTCGGCAAGGCGTTCTTCAAGAGCATGGCGCGTGCGCAGATCGCCGGTGAGCCCCAGGGCATGCTGAAGATCCTGTTCCACCGCGAGACTCTGGAAGTGCTGGGCGTGCATTGCTTCGGCTATCAGGCGTCGGAGATCGTGCACATCGGCCAGGCGATCATGAACCAGCCGGGTGAGCTGAATACCCTCAAGTATTTCGTCAACACCACGTTCAACTACCCGACCATGGCTGAAGCCTATCGGGTAGCGGCCTACGACGGCCTCAACCGGCTTTTTTGAGCGGCTCCGGCCGGTGGCCTGAGCCGGCCGGGGAGACCGATTTCAGTAATTCCCGAGGGTGGCAGTGGCCAAACCGGGAAAGTCTGTAATCAGGCTATCTACGCCGAAGTCGGCGAGCCTGCGCATCAGCGCGGGTTCGTTGACGGTCCACACGGACACGTGCAAACCCTGGCGCTGGGCTTTTTCCAGACGCTCAGGGGTGCACAACGTCCAGTTCAACGCCAGAATCTCACAGCCATAGTTGGCCGCGACCTTCAACGGGTCGAGCCAGGCGTATTCGGCTACCAGCCCGCGGGACAGGTCCGGGGTGAGGTCCAGCGCCGCTTTCAACACTTCCCGCGAGCTTGAGGTCACGGTGACCTTGTCCATCAGCCCGAAACGCTGAGCCATTTCACGGATCGCCAGCACGGTGGTTGCCGCGCGGGTGCGCGATGCGCTTTTGACTTCCAGTTGCCAGTGGTCGAAGTCGCACTGTTCGAACAGCTCTTCCAGGCGCGGGATCGGGCAAGGGTTGACCCAGCCCGGGCCGCCTTTGCGCGCGTCCATCTTGACCAGGTCGGCGGCTGAGTACTCGACGACCTTGCCGCGCCGGTCGGTGGTGCGCTTGAGCGTCGGGTCGTGGATGACCATCAGCTCGCCGTCCATGGACAGGTGCAAATCCAGTTCGCAGCGGCGCACGCCGTGCTTGAGGCATTCCTGGAAGCTGGTCAGGGTGTTTTCCGGTGCTTCGCCTTTGGCACCGCGGTGGCCATAAATCAGGGTCACAGTTGCTCCTTTACGCCAGGGTTCCTGGCTGGATGGATGACGCGACGCGCCATTCAATGATCGTATTCAGGTGTCGGATTCGTCGCTTTTTTCCCGCGCCAGGCGCCGTTCCTGGGCCTGTTTCTGCAGGATATAGCGTGCCAGCAACTGGCGTTGGGCATCGGTCATGGCTTCGAATTCCGTGCCGATTTCAAAGCCACCGGTCTTGGCATCGCAATGGGTAACCTTGGCTCGCAGCAACAGCCCGAGGGCTTGCGGCATCAGCACCAGCTTGACCGCCAGGTGGCTGTCGGGTTGGATCGCCGTGGGGTTCAGGAACTCGATGCCGCCTTCGGAGATGACCACGGGCTGCGGCGTACCGATCTCGCCCAGCAGGCTTTGCGCCATGATCTGGCTGAGCAAATCCATGCGTTTGTTCTGCACTTTGAGGAAGGCGGCCAGGGTGCGGTCCCGCTCGCCGATCTGGCGCAGCAAGTGCTGGGATTCAAATTCACTCAGGTGCAACTCGCTGAGGAGATTGAACAGCGGCGAATCATCCAGCAACACTTCCTTGCTCAGCGCTTCCGGGCCCGACAGTGGGGTAATTTCCAGTGCGATCATGTCCTCGATACGGTAGTATTCGCGGCGATCTTCTTCATCTAATGTCGACATGGCGAACCCAAGGCAGCGGTGATGGTCTGAGTGTAAAGCTGCTTACCTGACCCCGCCACAAGGACGTCTTCTTTTCCTCCGAACAAGCCCCGACATGTTCAGACCTCTCTTCGTATTTATTGGCACGCGTTATACCCGTGCAAAACGTCGCAATCATTTTGTGTCGTTCATTTCCCTGACCTCGATGATCGGGCTCGCCCTTGGCGTTGTCGTGATGATTGTGGTGCTGTCGGTGATGAACGGCTTCGATCATGAGATGCGCACCCGCGTGCTGGGCATGGTGCCCCACGCGACCATCGAGTCGGGTGAGCCCATCAGCGACTGGCAAAGCCTGGCCGCGAAGGTCAAGCAGAACCCCAAAGTGCTGGCGGTTGCGCCCTTCACCCAGATGCAGGGCCTGTTGACCAACGACGGCAAGGTGCAGAAAGTCCTGCTCAATGCCATCGACCCGGCGCAGGAACGCAATGTCTCGATCATCGATAACTTCATGCAACAGGGCAAACTGGACGACTTGTCGCCCGGCAGCTTTGGCATCGCTATCGGTGACAAGGCGGCGGCCAAGCTCGGCGTGGGCATCGGCGACAAGCTGACCTTCGTCGCGCCGGAAGTCACCGTGACTCCGGCGGGCATGTTCCCGCGCATGAAGCGCTTTACCGTGGTCGGCATCTTCCATGTCGGCGCCGGTGAGATCGACGGCTACCTGGGCCTGACCAACCTGACCGACCTGGCCCGCCTGCATCGCTGGAAGCCGGACCAGGTCCAGGGCTTGCGCCTGAAATTCAACGACCTGTTCGACGCGCCGCGTACCTCGTGGGAAATCGCCCAGCACCTGGGTGAAAACCAGTACTACGCCCGCGACTGGACCCGTACCCACGGCAACTTGTACCAGGCCATCCGCATGGAAAAAGCCATGATCGGCCTGCTGTTGCTGCTGATTGTCGCCGTCGCCGCCTTCAACATCATCTCCACGCTGGTGATGGTGGTGAACGACAAGAAGGGCGACATCGCGATCCTGCGCACCCTTGGCGCCACGCCGGGGCAGATCATGGCGATCTTCATGGTCCAGGGCACGGTGATCGGCGTCGTCGGCACCTTGATCGGCACCGTGGTGGGGATTCTCGCCGCGCTGAACGTCAGCGCGGCTATCGCCGGGCTGGAAGTGTTGATCGGCCACAAATTCTTGAACTCCGACGTCTACTTCATCGACTACTTGCCGTCCCAGGTGCAGAGCCAGGACGTATTGATGGTCGGCGGCGCCGCGTTGGTCCTGAGTTTCCTTGCCACCCTGTATCCAGCCTGGCGCGCGGCACGTACCCAGCCGGCGCAGGCTTTACGTTATGAGTGAATCGGGCATGAGTGAAAAAGCAATCCTGAGCTGCCGCAACCTGGGCAAATCCTACGAGGAAGGCCCGGAGTCCGTGGTGGTGCTGTCCAACCTGCAGCTGGAACTGCACCCGGGCGAACGCGTGGCGATCGTCGGCAGTTCCGGTTCCGGTAAAAGTACCTTGCTCAACCTGTTGGGCGGCCTTGATACGCCGTCCCAGGGCAGCGTCTGGCTGGCCGGCGAAGAGTTGTCGGCCCTGGGCGAGAAGGCCCGTGGCCAGTTGCGCAACCGTTCGCTGGGTTTTGTGTACCAGTTCCACCACTTGCTGCCCGAGTTCACCGCCCTGGAAAACGTCTGCATGCCGCTGTTGATCGGCAAGACCGCGATCCCGGAAGCACGCCAGCGTGCCCAGGCGTTGCTGGAGCGCGTCGGCCTGGGCCATCGCCTGGAGCACAAACCGGCTGAGTTGTCCGGCGGCGAGCGCCAGCGTGTGGCGATTGCCCGTGCCCTGGTCAACAACCCGGGCCTGGTGATGCTCGACGAGCCGACCGGCAACCTCGACTCCCACACCGCCCAGGGCATCAAGGACTTGATGCTGGAGTTGAGCACCCAGATGCGCACCGCGTTCCTGGTGGTGACCCATGACATGAGCATGGCCCGCCAGATGGACCGTGTGTTGCACCTGCAGGAAGGTCATCTGGTCGCCATCTGACCTGTTTCAAGCCCGGCGCCCGGCGCCGGGTTTTCTATTTTTTCAACGGTGCCCGCGAATGTTCAGACCGTTATCGATTTTCATCGGCACGCGCTATACCCGCGCCAAGCGCCGCAACCGTTTTGTTTCGTTTATCTCGATGACCTCGATGATCGGCCTCGCCCTCGGCGTGCTGGCGATGATCGTGGTGTTGTCGGTAATGAACGGTTTCCAGCGGGAAATGAGCTCACGCATCCTCGGCATGGTGCCCCACGCGACCATCGTTGGCGTGAAGCCCATCAGCGACTGGCAGCCGGTGGCAGATGCCGCGATGAAGAATCCGGAAGTCACTGCTGCCGTACCGTTCACACAGATGGACGGCATGCTCTCCTACAAGGGCGCGATGCAGCCGATCGAGATCAGCGGCGTTGATCCGGCCCAGGAAGGCAAGGTGTCGATTGTGGCCCAGCATATCGTCCAGGGTCATCTTGAAGACCTTAAACCGGGCGAGTTCGGTGTGGTCATCGGTGAGATCACCGCCCGGCGTTTCCGCCTGAACGTCGGCGACAAGCTGACCCTGATCGTGCCGGAAATCAGCAGTGCGCCCGGTGGCATCACCCCGCGTATGCAGCGTCTGAACGTGGTGGGTGTGTTCAAGGTGGGCGCGGAGCTGGATGGCTCCATGGCCCTGATCCACATGGCCGACGCCGCCGAGATACAGCATTGGGAGCCGAACCAGGTGCAAAGCGTGCGCCTGGCGGTGAAAGACTTGTATGCCGCACCCAGGGTATCCGCGGATATCGCCGCCAGCCTCGGTGCCGACTACAAGGCCGACGACTGGACCCACACCCAGGGCAGCCTGTTCAGCGCGATGAAGATGGAAAAAACCATGATAGGCCTGCTGTTGCTGATGATCGTCGCGGTGGCGGCGTTCAACATCATCGCGACCTTGATCATGGTGGTGAACGACAAGGGCGCCGACATTGCGATACTGCGCACCATCGGCGCCACGCCACGGCAGATCATGGCGATCTTCATGGTGCAGGGGACGGTGATCGGGATCGTCGGTACCTTGATCGGTGGCATCCTCGGCGTGATTGCGGCGCTGAACGTCAGTGAACTGGTGGGTTGGCTGGAACGGGTGACCGGGCAGCATATCTTCAGTTCGGACGTGTATTTCGTCAGCAACCTGCCTTCGCAGTTGCAGGGTGGGGATGTGTTGTTGATTTGCTCGGCGGGGTTTGTGTTGAGCTTTTTGGCGACCATCTATCCGGCGTATCGGGCGGCGAAGATTGAGCCGGCGCATGCCCTCAGGTATTCGTAATTCTTAAGACCGCCTTCGCGAGCAAGCCCGCTCCCACATTTTGACCGCGTTCTTCCTGAATGCACCCGGTCAAAATGTGGGAGCGGGCTTGCTCGCGAAAGGGC